>NZ_JBPEHH010000062.1:0-25195 GCF_054177595.1 Haladaptatus ordinarius
GATTCAAGGCGCGAAGGCCTTGGACACCGACGGACCGCTTAAGTAGGACAGACAGCCGGGCGACACACGTGCAAATGCCCAGCTAAACGAACGCGATTCAACCCCGCGCTAAAGCACGGCGTTTTCTCGCTACCACAAGATAACGAAGCCTCAGTCACCCGTGGCGTCGGCCGTCGCGGCACAGTTGTTCGGCCCGAGTTCCAACTCGAAGGCGCGCTCGTCGTCCACGTCTCGCTGGCCGAGGTTGACGGCGATGATGTCCTCGAAGTTCGCCGGCCGCGGCGGCATGTCCGAGAGGATGAACTCGACGAACTCGTCGCGCTCCATCGAGAGCACGGCCATCGACTCGCGAAGCGCCCCGAGTCGTGCCGTGTACGTCCCGTCGTCCGCGGGTGTCGCGCCGGGCCCGAAGTGACCGGGTGCAATCGTCGTCTCGTCCGGTAAGGCGAAAATCCGCTCGTGGAGCGTCCGGTGCAGTTCGCGGGCGGCCTCGGGTGCCCCCGCCGCACCCTCTTCCAAATCGGGGCGCGCGACGCTCTCCGTGAACAGTCCGTCACCCGTCAGGAGTACGCTCCCGTCAATCAGATACGACGTCATTCCCGAGGTGTGGCCCGGGGTGTGTCGCGCTTCGATTTCGACGTCACCGACCGAGAGGGTGTCGCCGTCGTCGACGGTCGTGAACTCGCGTTCGTCGGCTACCCCGCGTGCGGCGGCCGGTTCCGGCAAGACCGCTTCGACCCCCTCTTCGGCGAGTCGGCGGACGCCGCTGACGTGGTCGGCGTGGACGTGCGTGTCGAGGGCGTACGCGAGTTCGACGCCGAGTTCGTCGGCGTCGTCGAGGTATCGCGCCGCGAACGCTCTGAGCGGGTCGACGACGGCGGCTTCTCCGTCGTGGGTGACGAGGTATCCCAGACAACCGCTCGACGGGCGCTGGTACTGAAGGACGGTTCCCGCGCCGTCGTAGCGAGTGACCTCGCGTGCTTCGTAGATGCTCGCCCACCCGTTCATTCCGTCGGCGAGGTTGACCGCGTCACGTCCTTCCTGTTCGAGCAGGCCCGCGACGTACTCGCTGGCCCCGCCTTTCGCGCAGACGACCACCAGTCGGTCCGTCTGGGGAACCTGCGCCAACAGGTCGTCGTCGACGCCTTCGATGAAGTCGTAGTAGGGAACGTTCTCGATGTCGACGTTCTCGCCCTCGATGTGCCAGTCGTCGAACTCCGATTCGGCACGAACGTCGAGTATCGTCACCGTGTCACCGCTGTCGATACGTTCTGCCAGCCGCTCGGGGTCGAGGGAGTCGACCGGAACGTCCGATTCGGGAAACGCGTCGTCCTGTGACATGTGCTATCGTACGTCATCGGAGCCAATAAAAATACGGTCGGGTCCGACTCGCCGACGCCGAGGCGTCCGATGGCGGGTCGAGAAACAAAACCAGTCCTCGAACGACGGTCAGTTGCCGTACTCGTGCCGAACGACGGTCTCGCGGTCCGCGGTCGTGACGACGATTCGGTCACCACCGTTGTTCCACACGGCGCTATCGCGGTTCCAGTAGAGTTCCGTAGCCGTGTTCGTTCCACGCCCGGTGTACAGCGTCACGGACTCGCCCGCTCCGAGCGTGAAGGACGGGACGGTGTACGTGTATCCGGCCTCGTCTCGAATCTGCCACCCGGTCAGGTCGATGGCGCGCTCGCCCGTGTTCTCGAACGTGACGTACTCGTCGTTCAGGTTCTCGTGGTCGTTACCATCGGCGTCGGCGTGGACGGCCGAGACGACCAGTGGCGACGACCCGACGGTCCCGGTCGTCTCGCTCGGCCCGTCGTAGTTCCAGAGGCCGACGTCGTTTCGCTGGGCGTATCGTTCGTCGCGGGCGAACTCCGCCCGCTGGCTAAACTGGGTGTCGTACAGTCTCGCATACCCCTGTTCGACGAGAAGTTCGTTGACCGACTTCCCATCCGAGACGTAGACGTAGACAAGCAACCGTCCGTAGCTCCCGCGACGGTCTGCCTGCGGGTCGGTGCGTATCGTCACCGTCTCTCCATCGACTTTCGTGCGTGCGAACTCACTGGATTTGTGTCCCCAGTCCCGAAGCCACGCACGACCGTCGTCGGTGGTCGGGATGCCCTCGAACTCGTCGGGGTCGTTCTCGACGTGGACTTCGGGCGTGTCGACGCCGAGCAGTCTGACATTCTCGACCACCCCGCTCCGAAATCGGACTTTGTAGGTGTCGCCGTCGACGACTTCCACGACCGTCACCCGGTATTCGGTCTTCTGCGTGACCGTCGACGTGGTGGTCGTCTGTTCACTCGGTGCCGGCGCGAGCGACGAACAGCCAGCGAGAAGCACCACCAGGACCACCAACATCCGCGACGTTTTCCGAGGCATCTGATACCAGGTCGTACGACCGGGGAGAGTTTAAACGATAGTCGCGTCGTCGACGCAACGAACGCGGTCGACGTCGGTCACACGTGCTCGTCCAGGAAGGCGGTGATTCGCTCGAACTCCTCGATGAGGTTCGCCCGCGAGGTGGTGTGGTGGCCCTCATCCTCGAAGACGCACGTCTCGACCGGCACACCCTGTTCACGAACCTTCTCGGCTATCTGTTTCGCCTCGCCGACGGGAACGCGGGGGTCGTTCGCGCCGTGCTGGATGAACAGCGGACAGGCGATGCGGTCGGCGTCGTGGATGGGACTGATATCTTCTAGGACGGCGCGGTCGTCCGAGAGCGACCCATACTCTCGCTCGCGATGCGACCGACGCCACTCGCCGGTGTTTTCGAGGAACGTCACGAAGTCCGCGATGCCGACGAAATCGACGGCGGCGGCCCAGAGGTCCGGATAGCGGGTGATAGCCGCGAGCACCATGAACCCGCCGTAGGAGCGACCGTAGGCGACGATGCGGTCAGAATCGACCGCGTCTCGCTCGTTGAGCCATTCGACCGCCGCCGCGATGTCCCGCACCGAATCCATTCGTTTTGCCACATCGTCCAGGTGGGTGTACGCCGCACCGTACCCCGACGACCCGCGAACGTTCGGTTCGAAGACGGCGTACCCCTGCTGGAGATAGTACTGTTTCATCGGGTAGAACCACGGCCTGCGCTGGTGTTCGGGGCCGCCGTGGATGTCGACGATGACGGGCGTCTCGCCCGGCCTCGCGTTCGACGGGAGCGTCCAGTAGGCGGGAATCTCCCGACCGTCGAACGACTCGTACCGGACGACCTCGGGTTCGCGGAACGAACTGCGAGGAATACCGACCGTCCCGGAGTCGGTCCATCGCTCCACCGCACCCGTCTCGGGCGTGAGGACGGCGGCACTCTTCGGGTCGTCGCTCCGACTCAGCGCGAGGGCACACCGCTCTCCATCGGGGCCGAAGCCGACCTCGGAGACGACCCCCTCGGGGAGGTCGGGGTCGGGAAACGACTCGATGCCCTCGCCGTCGTTCGTGAGGTGGCCAGCGGCGACCTGAGAGTACCCGTCCACGTTTCGACTCCAGACGACGCGTCCCGTCTCACGGTGGACGGCGAGCCGTTCGACGTTCCACTCGCCGCCGTCTAGGATGACGCTGTGCGTTCCATCTTCGAGGTCGATCCGGCCGACGTAGGTGGTGTCGGTCTCGAAGTTCGTCACGCAGTAGAGGTCGCCGTCGGGACCGAACTGAACGTCTTCGTATCGGGCTTCGGTGTCGTCGGTTATCCTGTAGTGGTCGCCCGTCTGGGGGTCGAGGTAGTAGAGGTTCTGGTCGAAGCTGGCGTTCGCCTTCGAGAGGACGACGCCCGGTTCGCCCCACGCTTCGACGCTGAGAAATCCCCCTTTGCCCTCGTGGACGAGCGACGCCTGGGTCGCGTCGCGGTCCTTGACGTACACGTCGAACGTATCGCGTTCCCTGCGGTTCGCGGCGAACGCAATGCGGTCACCGTCGGGACGCCACGCCCCCCAGAGATGTATCGCCTCGGGAGCGTCGGTGAGTTCGGTTTCGGTGCCGTCGGTCAGGTCGTATCGGTAGAGCTGGTCGCGCTCGTTCCCACCCTCGTCCATGCCGAAGACGACTTCCGGGCGAGTCGGTGACGCCGAGACGAACGAGACGCGCTCGTCGTGGCCAGTGAGACGCTCGGGCCACTCGTTCGGCGAATCGAGCGACCATACCTGGGGCGTGCCGGTCGTGTTGACGAGGAAGACGAGGTCGCCGTCGACTGTGATGGTCGGCGATTCGGTGGCGTCGATGCTCAGATAGCGGGAGACGGGATACATACAGCGTTCGAGGAAAGGAGACGCCAAAAAAATTCGGCTACACCGTCCGTTTCCCCGGTAGTCTGCGAGGAGGTCCACGTCACCGAAAGCGGTCGAAACTCCGGGTCTTTCTCCGTGCCGGGGTCGGATTTCACTGACCCAACAGCTGGTCGAGAAGTTTCGACTGTGCCGCCGCGAGATGTTCGACGAACGTCGGCGTGGCGATGGCGAGTTCCTCGGCGACGTCGCCGGCGTTCGCTCGTTTCGGATGCTCGAAATACCCCATCTCGTGAGCCGTGCGCAACACCTCGCACTGTCGCCCGGTGAACTCGCTCTTGTCGAAGAAGATGAGCGACGAACTGTCTTCCTGCGGCGTCGTCTGTGTGAGCTGTTGGACCGTCGCAGAGTCGTAGTTCGCCTTGAGATCTTCGACGATCGACTGGAGCGTCTTCACGTCGGGACAGATAAACGACAGTACGACCCGACCGTGTTCGGCGTGCGCATCGCGGATGGGACAGGCGTGTCTCTCCACGTGGTCACAGGGGCAGTCGTCGCCCTGGCTGGAGAACCGGAAGACCGACTTCGACTCGTACTCGAAGATGGCGCTCATCTCGTCGGGGACTGCCCGGCCGACATCGTCACACTCGGACTCCAGCGTGAACTCGACGGTCGTATCGAGAGAATCGAAGGCAGTGGCGCTTCGAGCGATGGAAGTGACTCTCGCATCCTCACTGATGGCGGTGACGAGACACGCCGTGGGGTCGTTGACGCTGACCTGTGCGTGGATGCCTCCTGGCATGGTAGTGTCGCTCTCTTCTCTGGGCGTTAGTGTTTCCCCTCTAACCAAAATTCTTACGTAACCGTCCCGAATTATTCTCCGTACTCGTAATAAATACCCTAAGTTCTTTGGGGGTAGTACCTACCCGCTTGGGTCTCTCATCTTTCTACATACGGTTCCTAGTTCGCAGACGGAGGCACGATTGACGTCGAGTGACGAGGTGAAACGAAGACGTCGCTTCTGGACTGGGGACGTATCAACTGCTGACAACACCGAGACCAGGCAGTAACGATCTACAATGAAACGACAAATACTCGTTATTATGGTTCTACTGTTGGCCGTTTTGCTCCCCATGTGGTACATCGCACTACACGGAGAACCGCCAGCAGAGGAGATAGAAATCGACCAGAGTGTAACGGAGATGCGACCGTTGGCCGGGTTCGTCGACACGCCGAACAAACTCTCCCCGAGTCAGGTCGGCGTCATCGTCTGGGTGGCGCTGTTCGGTCTCCTCGGCGTGCTGACTGCGACACACCGATTTATGAACGATGCCGTCCGTCCGGACGACCACAGCGACGCCGTCGTGACCGACGGTGGGAAAGTCGGCCTCCCGTGGTTTTACTCGGACTCACGGTGGGTCGTCGAGTTCCACGACGCCTCCGACTCGATAGAGGGAATCGTCGTGATGGGCGCGCTGACCATCCTGGCAATCACGTTCGCCGCGCTCTTTTCCGGGGAGTACCTCACGCTCGCTCGCACGCAGTACTTCGGGGTGTACGCCGCCGGGATGTTCCTGTCGCTCGCGGCCCTGACCGTCGCCTACTACGCGTGGTTCATGCCCCACGTCGAAGTCGCCGAACGGAGGGGCCACTGACATGGGTGGGTCAGACGACGACTGTTCGACGTGTGACTGCTGTGGAGGCGGCAGTGCCGAACGACCGAGCATCTTCTCGGATACACGAGGCGAACTCGTCAGACGCGACTACGCCAAGATACTGGCGACCATGGGTGGACTCACCGCGATGGGGAGCCTTGCCGCGCCGCTGGCCGGACTGACCAAAGTCTTCGAACGGAAATACACCGGACCGGTCTACTCGGACGGCGTCGCACTCATCGACGAGGCAGGCGAGTACATCACCGAGAATCGACTCAAGAACGGCGAGTTCATGACCGTCTTCCCGGAGCCACGGCCGGGAATCGAGAAGGCACCGACCCTGCTCGTTCGACACCCCGAAGACCAGTACGGCGGCGACACGAAAACAGAGTTCACCGTGAGCGGCTACGCCGCCTACTCCAAGGTGTGTACGCACGCCGGATGTATGGTGTCGGAACACGAAGGGGACGCGGCGGTCTGTCCGTGTCACTTCGGCAAATTCGCCCTCAAGGAAGGTGCGAAGGTCGTCGGCGGCCCACCGCCGCGTCCACTCCCGCAGCTCCCGCTCACCCTATCGAGTAACGGCAATCTCATCGCCACGGGCGATTTCATCGCACCGGTCGGGCCGGGGGGCAAGTGATGAGTCGACTCGATTCAGTCTACGGCTGGTTCGACTCTCGGTTCGACCTCGACCCCGCCAAGTCGTTCCTCGGAAAGGCGTTCCCCGCAGAGGACTCCTTTCTCCTCGGTGAGGTCGCACTGTTCTGTTTCTTCGTCCTCGTGTTGACGGGGACGTTCCTCGGGTTCTTCTTCGAACCCAGCACGAGTGAAGTCGCGTACGAAGGCAGCGTCAAACAGTACCAGGGCCAGGAGCTACCGGAGTCGTTCGTGAGCGTCCTCCACATCACGTACGACGTACCCTTCGGAATGTTGCTACGGCGGATGCACCACTGGGCCGCACACCTGTTCATCGCCTCGATGTCGCTGCACATGCTGCGCGTCTTCTTCACCGGGGCGTACCGCAACCCGCGGGAACCGAACTGGGTCGTCGGCACCGGGCTCGCGCTGACCTCGATGTTCGCGGCGTACACCGGGTACGCACTTCCCTTCGACGAATTCGCCAGCACCGCGACCGGCATCGGCTACAACCTGGCGCTGTCGGTTCCCCTCGTCGGGGAGACCATGGCGAAACTCGTCTTCGGCGGGCAGTTCCCGTCCAGCGCGACGATTCCGCGATTTTACTTCCTTCACGTCTTCCTCTTACCGGTCGTCATCGGGGGTCTCATCGCGGTTCACATGACCATCCTGATCCGGCAAAAGCACACCGAGAAGGCGCGTGAGTCCGACGTTGCCGGAGCCCAGCGAGTGGCGAAAGACGACGACAGCGTCGTCGTCGGCCTGCCGGCGTTTCCGAATCAGGCCGCGGTGAGCGCCGTGGTGTTCTTCCTCACGCTCGCCACGCTGTCGTTGCTAGCTGGATTTCTCCCGGTCCACAACATCGCGGAGTACGGCCCGAACAACCCGGCCACGACGCCCGGTCTCATCATGCCCGACTGGTTCCTGATGTGGCTGTATGGCTTCCTGAAGGTAATTCCCGGTTGGCTCGGGTTCACCGTCTTCGGGGTCCACGTCAACACAGAGTTCATCGGGGGTATCTTCCTGCCCGGTCTGGTCTTCGCGGCCGTGTTCCTCTGGCCGTTCATCGACCGACAGGAGGACCCGACACACTTCACGGCGAACCCACTCGACCGACCGTGGCAGACTGCGGTCGGCATCGCCGGCGTGGTCTTCGTCATGATAGCGTCCATCGCCGGAATGAACAACATCCTCGCCGAACTCGTCGGGACGACGACGGACGCGACGACGACGGGCCTCCTCCTTGCCATGCTCGTCGGACCGCTCCTCGCGGGCGCTATCACGTACGCGACGCTCGGCGGCTTCGCCGACGACGAACCGTCGGGACGAACCCCCACGCCGGCCGAGGACGGTGGCGTCCCGACTGGAGGAGGGTCCGAGACGCCGTCGGAGACGAAATCGAATGCGGGCGGTGAGGACGAATGACCGGGTGGTCGGTCGCCCTCTCCGAGGGCCAGTATCGACGGTTCGACCAACTGACGAAACTACTCGGCGTCGCGTTCGTCGCGGTCGGTCTCGACATCGGGGGGAGCACACCCACCGGTATCGCGGTCGGCGCGCTCGGCGTCTGTATCGCGCTACTAACGGTCTTTATCGATTACGAACAATGAGAGGAGAAAACGACAGTAGACGAGAGCAACGTTCGACAGACGATGGGAGCGTCGCCCGCCGCGACTTCTTGAAGGGAATCGGGCTCGCGTCGGCGACCGGCGCGACCGGCGCAGGCCTCGCAGACGACTTCCTCAGCATGGACGGACTCGAGGTCGTAGACGACCCCATCGGCGACTATCCGTACCGCGACTGGGAGGACCTCTACCGCGAGCAGTGGGACTGGGATACGACCGCCCGGAGCACACACAGCGTGAACTGCACCGGCAGTTGCTCGTGGGAGGTGTTCGTGCGAAACGGCCAGATATGGCGCGAAGAACAGGCTGGCGACTACCCGCGATTCGACGAGTCGCTTCCCGACCCGAACCCCCGTGGCTGTCAGAAGGGGGCCTGCTACACCGACTACGTGAACGCAGAACAGCGCATCAAATACCCGCTCAAACGCGTCGGTGCCCGTGGCGAGGGGAAGTGGAAACGCATCTCGTGGGACGACGCGCTGACCGAAATCGCGGAGAAGGTCATCGAAGAGGTGAAGGCGGAAAACTACGACGCCATCAGCGGGTTCACGCCGATTCCGGCGATGAGTCCCGTCTCCTTCGCCGGCGGCTCTCGGCTGGTCAACCTGCTCGGCGGAGTGAGCCACTCGTTTTACGACTGGTACTCGGACCTGCCGCCCGGACAACCGCTCACGTGGGGCGTGCAGACCGACAACGCCGAAAGTGCGGACTGGTACAACGCCGATTACATCATCGCGTGGGGGTCGAACGTCAACGTCACCCGCATTCCGGACGCGAAATACTTCCTCGAAGCCGCCTACGAGGGAACGAAACGCGTCGGTGTCTTCACCGACTACTCGCAGACGGCCATCCACTGTGACGACTGGCTCTCGCCCGAACCGGGCACCGACACGGCGCTGGCGCTCGGGATGGCTCGAACCATCGTCGACGAAGGGCTCTACGACGAGGCACACCTGAAAGAGCAGACCGACATGCCGCTCCTCGTTCGGGAGGACAACGGGAAGTTCCTGCGAGCGTCCGACGTCGGCAACGGAAACGAAAAGGAGTTCCTCATGCAGGACGCGAACGGGAGTCTGCACGTCGCGCCGGGGTCGCTCGGCAACCGGGCCGGCGAGTACGACCCCGATTCGAGCATCGAACTCGAGTTCGACCCGCAACTCGACGTGGACCGAACGGTGTCTACCGACGACGGGGACGTTCGAGTTCGGACGGTGTGGCTCCGCCTCCGGGACGAACTCTCGCAGTACACACCCGAGTATATCAACGAGGAGACCAACGTCGGGAAAGAAACTCATCAGCAGGTCGCTCGCGAGTTCGCCAACGTCGAGCGTGCGAAGATTATCCACGGCAAGGGCGTCAACGACTGGTACCACAACGACCTCGGCAACCGGGCGATTCAACTGCTGGTGACGCTCACCGGCAACCTCGGGAGGCAGGGAACCGGTCTCGACCACTACGTCGGCCAGGAGAAGATATGGACCTTCCACGGCTGGAAGACGCTGTCGTTCCCCACCGGGAGCGTCAGAGGCGTCCCGACGACGCTGTGGACGTACTACCACGCCGGTATCCTCGACAACACCGACGAGGAGACGGCAGGCCGCATCAGAGAGGCCATCGAGAAGGAGTGGATGCCGCTATATCCCGAAGAGCGTGAGGACGGCAGTCGGCCGGACCCGAAGATGATGTTCATCTGGCGGGGGAACTACTTCAACCAGGCGAAAGGGAACGTCGCCGTCGAGGAGAAACTCTGGCCTAAACTCGACCTTGTCGTGGACATCAACTTCCGGATGGACTCGAGCGCCCTCTACAGCGACATCGTCCTCCCGACGGCGAGCCACTACGAGAAGTACGACCTCTCGATGACGGACATGCACACGTACGTCCACCCGTTCACGCCCGCCGTCGAACCGCTCGGTGAGGCCAAATCCGACTGGCAGATATTCCGCGAACTCGCCCAGAAGATACAGGAACTCGCCACGAAACGGGGTGTCGAACCGGTCTCCGACCGGAAGTTCGACCGACAGATAGATCTCCAGTCGATTCACGACGACTACGTCAGAGACTGGTCGAACGACGAAGCGGGCGCGCTGCGCGGGGACAAAGCCGCCTGCGAGTACATCCTCGAACACTCCGAGGAGACGAACCCGGAGGGCAGCGACGAACAGATAACGTTCGACGGCATCGACGACCAGCCAAAGCGGTTCCTGACCGCCGGCGACCACTGGACCTCCGACGTCGAGGAGGGCAAGGCCTACACCCCCTGGAAGCGGTTCGTCCAGGACAAAGAGCCGTGGCCGACGTTCACCGGTCGCCAGCAGTACTACATCGACCACGACTGGTTCCTCGACCTCGGTGAGGAACTGCCGACGCACAAACGCCCGGAGAACGAACAGGACCCGGAGAAGTACCCGTTACGCTACAACACGCCCCACGGCCGGTGGTCGATTCACTCGACGTGGCGCGACGTGGAGAAACTGCTTCGTCTCCAGCGCGGCGAACCGGCGCTGTATCTCAACCCCGACGACGCGAAAGAGCGGGGCATCGAGGACGGTGACACCGTGAAGGTTCACAACGAACTCGACGAAGTCGAGTTACAGGCGAAGATATACCCGAGCGGAGAGCCGGGGACGGCCCGGATGTACTTCGCGTGGGAGAAGTTCCAGTTCCCCAGTCGCAGCAACTTCAACTCGCTCGTTCCAATGTACATGAAACCGACACAACTCGTTCGATACCCGGAGGACAGTGGCGAACACCTGCATTTCTTCCCTAACTACTGGGGGCCGACCGGCGTCAACAGCGACGTCAGGGTCGAAGTCGAGAAGATAGAGGGAGGTGAGAGCGGATGAGTTCCGACGGCACCACCACCCAGAGCGAGGACGGCCACCACGTCCACCTCGCGGAGGGGGTCGACCACCAGGTGGCGATGGTGATGGACCTGAACAAGTGTATCGGCTGCCAGACGTGTACCGTCGCCTGCAAGACCAACTGGACGGAAGGCGGCGGGCGCGACTACATGTACTGGAACAACGTCGAGACGAAACCCGGCAAGGGCTACCCCCGCAACTGGGAGGAGAAGGGTGGCGGGTTCGAATCGCGCGAGCAAGCCCACGACGAAGCCCACGGCAAGTACAACGACGGTGAACTCCCCTCGCAGGAAGATTACGGTCGCGCGTGGGAGTTCAACCACAACGCCGTGATGTTCGAGGGAAGCGACGAGCCGCTTCGCCCCCAGGGGAAAGACCCGGAGTGGGGGCCGAACTGGGACGAAGACCAGGGCGCGGGCGAGTTCCCGAACTCCTATTATTTCTACCTGCCGCGCATCTGCAACCACTGTACGCACCCCTCCTGTGTGGAGGCGTGTCCCCGGAAGGCCATCTACAAGCGACAGGAAGACGGTATCGTGCTCATCGACCAGGAACGATGTCGCGGCTACCGGTATTGCGTCGAGGGCTGTCCGTACAAGAAGGTGTACTACAACGCGGTTTCGAAGACCTCGGAGAAGTGTATCTTCTGTTACCCGCGAATCGAGGGCGACGGGCCCGACGACGAAGTTCGTCCGCCCTCCTGTGCCGCGGACTGTCCGCCACAGCTCCGACTCGTCGGCTTCCTCGACGACCAGAAAGGACCCATCCACAAGCTGGTGAACGAGTGGGGCGTCGCGCTCCGTCTCCACCCCGAGTACCGAACCGAGCCGAACGTCTACTACATCCCGCCGTTCGCGCCGCCACAGCACTCCGAGGACGGCGAGAGCGTCGACGCCGACCGCATCCCCCGCGAGTATCTCGAAGAGCTGTTCGGCGACCGCGTCCACCAGGCGCTCGACACCATCGAGAAGGAACGCGACAAGGTTCGACGCGGCGGGTCGAGCGAACTGATGGACATGCTGACGACCAAGAACCCGGCGAAACAGTATCGGCTGGAGGTGTTCGACGGTGCGTGAGCGAACCGCCACGGCGGTCGCCGTCCTCGCGCTCTGTCTGGTGCTCGTCTCCGCGACCGTGCCGACGCTCATCCAGGGGCGGCCAGCGAACCAGATACCGGTCGAGACCGTAGAGGACGATTCGCTCTCGAAGCCGACCGCCGACGGGTGGGACGACGTGCCACAGGCGCGGGTGCCGCTTTCGAGCGCACCGAGTTCGGTGCCGAACGCGAATGAGACGTCGGTCGAAGAGGTACACGTCCAGGCCGCGAGAACCGACGAGACGCTGTACCTCCGGCTCACGTGGGACGACGCGACCAACGACTCGGGAACGCAGGGGCCGCGTCGATTCGCGGACGCCGCCGCCGTCCAGTTCCCCGTCAACACCAGCGAGCGCCCGGCCATTTCGATGGGGAGCACGAGCAATCCGGTGAACGTCTGGTACTGGGGCGCGAACGTCGGAACCGAAGAGCTGTTCGCGGGCGGACCGAGCACGACGACGGCCTTCGACAACGCGAGCGTCCAGACGACGAAGAGCTATCAGAACGGGAGTTGGTCGCTGGTCGTCGAGCGTGACCTCCGCAGCGGGAACGCGAACCGAACCGAGTTCACGACCCGAGAGAACGTGGACGTCGCCTTCGGCGTCTGGAACGGGTCGAACATGGAACGGTCGGGACGGAAAGGGGTGAGCGAGTGGCACCACCTCGCGCTCGGACCCGAACCGTCCGGCGCACCGTTCGAGACCATCCTCTGGACCGTCGCCGGACTCGCCATCGTCGTGGTCGCGCTCGTGACGGCGTCCGCGATTCGGAGGACGTGATTTCATGACCGACGAAACCCTGACCGACGCGCGAACGGCGACGGAGTGGCGCGAAGACGACGGAATCGAGACGAGTGCGGCGGCCCGCGGCGGCGTGTACGCGCTGCTCGCACGGGCGTTCGAACACCCCGACGAGGAGTTCTACGCCGTACTCGACGACGGCACGCTCGACGCACAACTCCAGTCGCTGGTCGAAGCGAGCGGTCTCTCGATCGAATTTCCGTCGCTGACGACCGACGACGACTACGACACGCTCGCGGCGCGGTACAACGACCTGTTCGTCATCGGCTTCTCCGAGGTGCTCGACCCGACGGACGGGACGATGTCCTCACAGGGGCCACCGGTGCCACTGTACGAGTCCACCTACCGGTCGGAGGTCTCGTGGAACGACGTCAACCTCGACCTCGCACGGGCGTACGAGTACTTCGGTCTCGGCGTGGACGACTCCGACCGGGACAACCACGACCACCTGCGGTTGGAACTCGAATTCCTGGGGTACCTGTGTCGCCGGGAGGCGGCGGTGGACCCTGACGTCGCCGCCGCTCGCCTCGATTTCCTCGACAGGCACCTCCGCGTCGTCGCGGGGGGCGTCGCGGACAAACTGGCCGAGGAACCGGGAACCGAGTTCTACGGCACGCTCGCCACGCTCCTCGAACGTTTCGCCGAGGCGGACACCGAGGACCTGGCGAGGCGACTCGATGGAGGGGGCGGATGAGCGGACGAACGGAGGGCGGGCTAGTAGCCCTCTTGCGTCCGGTCGCCGACCTCTCAGAGACGGTCGGCGACCGGACGCCGGTGTCGTCCGAGGTGGCCGCCGGACTCCTCGCGTTCGTCGCCGCCGGGTCGATGAGTGCGATTCGAGTCGGGCGCAACGGGCCCGTTTCGATGCCGGCCGTCGTCTCCGACCTGTCGGGAGCCATCGCGACGCTGTCACTGCTCGGCCCTGCGGTCGCCGCGTTCGTGCTCGCGGTGGCGGCCGACCGCGAACTCGAACGGGCGGGCTTCCTGTTCGTCGCGGTGTTCGGGACGCTCGCCGCACTCACACCAGCCGTCGCGGTTCCCGCGCTGGTCGCCATCGTCGGCGGGGGCACCCTCGCCGTCGGGTCCCGACTCGGCCGACCGCGAGGGTACCGAGCGATTCGCCACTGGGCAGTCGTGTCGGGCGTGCTCCTCGCCGCCGTGTTCTCGCTCGGGAGTGCGATGGGGGTCCTGTCGGTCGGTCTGCGCTCGACCGGCTCGACGCTCGCACTGCTCGGCATCGCCTGCACGCCGGTGTTCGTTCGGCCTCGCTGGCCGGAGTGGGCGGTCGGCGGCGTCGTCGCCGGACTCGTCCTGAAAGCCGGACTCGACGCGCCGTTCGTGACCGGAGCGGCCACGCTCGTCGGCCTCGCCGCCGTCGGAACGTCGCTTCCGGTCATCGTCGCCGGAGTCGGCGGCGGAACTGTCACTGCGCTGAGCGGACTGCGGTCGGAGCGAACGACGAGAGGGATAGGGGCCGGACTGTTGCTGGTCGCGGGCGTGCCGGCGACGATTCCGCGAACCATCGCTGTCGTCCTCGGACTGGCACTCCTCGTCTCACCCGCGGGAGGTGACGCGACGTGAGAGACCCCGAGGAGGCGACCGACGGGCCGACCGACCCGCAGGTCCATCCCGAACAGAGCCCCGGTTTCGGCGAGCATCCCGAGGGGTTGTCCGACATCGAAGTCAGTCGAGACATCACCATCGGCGAGGCGTCACAGCGAGAACTCGCGGCGAGCGACGTGACGCCGCTGGTCGACGAGTCGGCGGCGACGAAACTCGAAGCGCTGACGACCGGCGACGCAGTCGAGCGACGTCGCGCGGCGCTCGCACTCGCGGAAGAACGCCGGTCGGACGTCGTCGTGGACGCGTTGCTGCAGGCGGGGCGCCTCGACGACGACGACGACGTTCGGCAGTTCGCGGTCGAAGCCCTCGGAAAACTCGGCGGCGAGCGAGCAGAAGACGGTGCCGTCGCCATCACCTACGACGAAGACCCGTGGGTTCGGGCGGAGGCGTTCGTCGCCCTCGACCGACTCGACAGCGAGGCCTACGTCGACCGCATCGAGGAGGGGTTGGAAGACGACCACCACGCCGTCCGTCGAAACGCCGCCATCTCGCTGTTCAAACTGCGTGGCGAGGACGCACTCGACCTCCTGCTCGAACTGGCCGACGACCCGAGCGAGCGCGTTCGGGAGTGGGTCGCACACATGCTGGGCGGAATCGACGACGAGCGTGCGGAAGGCGTCCTGCGGAAGATGGCGAGCAACGACGACGAACCGGAGATAGTGAAAAACACCGCCGGACGAGCGCTCACGGTCGACCCGGGAACGTTCCGCCGACAGTTCGGCGGCCCGCTGGACCAGATGACGACCGCACTTCCGGGCGAAGACGTATTGAATCGGCAGCCGGATTTATGACCACGAACGACTGATGTCTCAGGACCAATCGAATCTCGCCGAGCGAATCGAAGCCGAACTGCGCAAAGTCAGAGACCCGAACCTCGACATCGACGTCTTCGACGCCGGAATCGTCGAAGATCTCCATATCGAGGACGGTGACGTGACCGTCGAGGCCGACCTCTCCGACTTCCAGCCACGGGACAGCGACGACCTCGTCTCGACGCTCCTGCGCGCCGTCTCGACGGTCGACGGCGTCGAGAGCGCGCACGTCGAACACGCGATGCCGTCGACCGAAGGACGGTCGACCGGCGTCGAAGACGTCGACACCGTCATCGCCGTGGCGAGTGCGAAAGGCGGCGTCGGGAAGTCGACGGTCGCCGTCAATCTGGCGTGTGCACTCGCGGAGAATGGAAAGGTCGGTCTCTTCGACGCAGACATCCACGGGCCGAACGTCCCGTCCCTGCTCGATATCGGCGGGCCGGTGTACTCCGACGACGACGGGAACCCGCTTCCCATCGAGTCGAACGGACTCGAAGTCATGAGCGTCGGACTCATGGAAGAGGGCGCACCGCTGGCGTGGCGCGGGGCAATGGCCCACGACGCGCTCACCGAACTGTTCGAGGAGACGGCGTGGGGAGACCGGGAGACGCTCGTCGTCGACCTCCCGCCGGGAACGGGCGACATCGTGTTGACGACGCTCCAGGAGGTGCCGGTCGATGGCGTCGTCGTCGTGACCACGCCGTTCCACGCCGCGGTCACGGACACCGGGCGGAGCATCGCGCTCTTTCGGGAGAACGACGTGCCGGTGCTCGGCACCGTCGTGAACATGGAGACGTTCACCTGCCCGTCCTGCGGTGACGACCACTCGCTTTTCCCCGACGAGTCACCACTCGACTCGCTCGAAACGCCGGACCTGGCCCGACTTCCCTTCACTAGCGACCTCCAGACGACGCCGACGCCCGGCGCCGTCCCGGACGAGATGCACTCGCTCGCCGAGCGCGTCGAATCCCGACTGGACGAAATCTGGAACGTCCCGGTGCCGGACGGAGCGGTCGACCTGCGCGACGTGCCCCCGAACGAACGACACGAGCGCGTCGAACGGGCGTTCACCGCCCGGGAAGCGGGCGAGGAGTTCGTCCTCGTGAGCGACCGCGACCCTGCCCCCGTTCGGAGTTACCTCGCCGACCTCGCCGACGCCTCGAACCCGCGGGCGGCGTTCGAGACGTTCGAAGTCGAACAGCGGAACCCGGAGACGTGGATTCTCCGGACGCGAGTCCCGAACTGAAGAACAATTCTCAGTCGCCGAGCGACGCGTCGGCGTCGGTCGGTTCGGCACGTCGGCTGTGTGGACGGTCGTCGACGAGTGTCCGCCAGAGGCGGTAGACGAACGCCGCCCACGAGAGGGCGACGAGCGCGAAACCGACGACGCCGAGCGTCTCCGCGACGGCCGAGAGCGCCGGAAGCGCCGTCCCCCACAGCGCGAGCATCCCGAGGTTGATGCCGAGGACGCCCGCCCAGGACGGAGCGTCTGCGCTCGATTCGACTGCACTCCTCACGTCCACGAAGCCGTCGCGTGCGTCCTCGAACGCGCGAGCGACGGTGGGCAAGAACGCCATCGCCAACTGGAGCATCCAGCCGAAGACCAGCCCGTTGATGGCTGCCGTTTCGATGGCCTGTCCGGGGACGACGCTCGGGAACAAGAGTACGAACGGGGCCCACGGAACCGGAAAGACGAGCCACAGGTACGCGCCGAGGACGTGGCCCACGCGGGCGTCTTTCCGACACCCACCGCTCCGGACCGTCCCGACGACGTTCGCCAGCAGCGCGACGGTTCCGACCAGGTAGATTGCGAGACCCGTGAACGTCAGCACGTGCGTGGCCAACCACGGTCCCGAGACGAGACCGGCCGCACCGATGGTCACTCCCCAGAACGTGACCCGTTTCAGACGGGGATACCGGAGTTCCGTGCCCGCCAGTGCGGGAACGAGATACAGGAGCGTCGCGGCGACGACGAGCGCGAGGAACCCCCAGACGTTCGCGTGAACGTGGGCTTCCAGGGAGCCGAAATAGCCGCCGGGACCGTGGAGGTCGAGCAACATGCCGAACGCCGCGAGGAGACCGACGACGAGGAACCACGGCGCGACGCGGTAGTATCGAACCAGTCCCCCCGACGTCGAATCGGTACCGACGCGGGCCACCGAGACCATCAGGAGCGCCAACGCGAACAGCACGATGGTCGCACCCGTGACCGCCACCACCGTCGAACCGGTCGCCATCCCGAGGAGGACGAGCGGGTAGCCGGCGTTCAGAGAGAGCCACTGCGACCAGCGCAGTCGAGACGAGAGCCGACCGGTCAAACCGCCGACGCTCCCGACGAGGTGCGGGAGCGCACCGAACAACGCCTGTGTCATCGCGCCGATGGTGACCAGGTGAATCAACACCCAGCGAAGGCGCGGAAGTGGTTCGACGACGCCGATGCCGACGGCGAGTTTGCCAACGACTGCCAGGAGTCCGACCGTCAGATACAATCCCGCCATGACGAAGAACGCGTTTCGTAGTTTCATGCGTGTGATGACCTCTCGTGTCCGTTCGTTGCCGCCTCCGACGGGTAACGGTTCGCGCGAACGAGTGGGTGCTGTTCGAACATGTTCGGAACCGTCACTTTGCTCGTGGGGGCCGTACGTCGCGGTACGGAGGAAACCGAGTGCCACGAGCTAACTTCACCATCACCATTCCGGAAGACACCTGGATCGGTCGTGTTTCGACCGCTCACCCGGCGTCCACGTTTCAGGTCGTCACCGTCCTGACGGGGGACGAATCGAGCGTCGCTCTCGTCGAACTGACGGCCGAGAACCCCGTTTCGATTCTCGCGGACATAGAACGCTGTGAGGACATCACGGCCCTCGAACTGCTCTGGAAAGAGGAAGAACGGGCGCTGTTACAGGTCGAGACGACGAATCCCGTCCTGCTCGACCCGGTCTGGGAGGTCGGGGTCCCGCTACAGACGCCCTTCGAGATAGCAGACGGGTCCGCGAGCTGGGAGCTGACGACGTCGAACGGTCGTCTCTCGGCGCTCGGCGACCGACTCGACTCCGCCGGTATCCGGTTCGACATCGACTCCATTCGCCGCATCGGCGACAGCGACGCCGACGAAATACTGACCGACCGCCAACGTCAGGTGTTCCTCGCGGCAGTCGAACATGGGTACTACGAGACGCCCCGACGCGCGACGTTGACCGACGTGGCGGCGTCCATGGACATCTCGAAGGCCACGGCGAGCGACATCCTCCATCGGGCCGAAGAAAGAATCGTCGATTGGTTCGTCTCGGACGCGCTTCGGTGAGTCGTCACTCGACCTGAACGCCGCCTTTCATCCCCATCGACCGGTGTGGCTCGCAGAAGTACCGGTAGGTTCCGGTCTCCTCGAACGTATGTTCGAACGTGAAGCCGCTCTCTGCGGTCAACTTGCTCTCGAACGCGCCGTCGGTATCGACGACGTTGTGGACCCCACCTTTGCCGGACCACTCCCAGACGACGGTCGTTCCAGTCGATACCGCAATCGCCGCGGGTTCGAACGAGAGTGCGTTGTTCGCGTCACCGCCGACCGTCACGCGAACTTCCTTCTTTCCGGTCTCGTCCACGGTTCCGTCGTAGTTGGGAACGTTCTCGAACCAGTCGCCGAACGACCCGTCGTCCGTCGTCTTCCCGTCCGAGTCGTTCCCCTCGTCACTGCCGAGACAGCCGGCGAGCGAGAGACTGGCGGCGGCAGCGGTCGTCTTCAATACGTGACGGCGTGTCGGTTTCGTGTTCGGGAGCATCGTACTCTTGTTGTTCCAAAGTGGCCCCCACGTAGAAATGGTTTTACGAACGTGTTCGCACACCTCAGGCTGGGGCGTGTTAACGAGAAGCGGTCGACGACGCGACGCGCGTTCGAAACTTGAACGGGCGCGACACCGACGCGACGTGGGCGCTACAATCGATTCACCGTGATACAGCGCTGTATCGACGACCGTTCGAAGAGCGTCCCGAACGAGAGGTCGGGGTCGGCACGAAACTGGTTAAGACAGTCGCGACACAGGCCAGTAGTGGTCGCCGACGCCTCGAACGGTGGGCCGGGCGAGCGTTCGATGGGCGTACAGATCACCTCGACCGTCGCGCGTTCTTCACAGCGGTCACAGGCAGGCGGCGTTCTGGACGAGACCGTCCTCTCGTCACTGGATTTCTGGGTCGTCATCGGTCGTCGGCGAAACGATGCACGGTCCCAAGAGTATGACCCGCGTGTGCCACGACAGACGGGAGTCAAGCGACACCTACCGGGACGGTTCGTGGACGCCCGGTGGGAAGTCGGCGATACCGGAGACGGCGAGGTACGAAGATTCCCGCCCGGTGGGAATTGGGTTCGGCGTTTACTATCCGGTAGCGTCAATTTCCGGTGTGTAGCGACATCGACATTACCGACACACACTCAAGACATATGACTCAGACATGGAACATTGTCGTCCCCGTCAAACAGGTGCCGGACGCGGACGACGTCTCGATCGACCCCGACACGGGGACGCTCAACCGCGCCGACGCGGCGGCCGTGTTGAACAAGCCCGACTGGAACGCGCTCGAAGCGGCGCTCGCACTCCGCGACGAAGTCGGGGGAACCGTCACCGCGCTCACGATGGGACCGCCGTGGGCCGAAGCGGTCCTGAAAGTGGCGGTCGCGCTCGGCGCTGACGACGCCGTGCTGTTGACCGACAAAGCGTTCGCCGGGAGCGACACGTGGCCGACCAGCCTCGCGCTCGCGCGCGCCGCCGAACGACTGGACGCCGACGTGGTCGTCTGCGGCGAGGAGAGTACCGACTCCTCGACCGGGCAGGTGCCGCCGGGCATCGCGGCCCACAACGAGTGGGCGCAACTGACCTACGCGAACGCCCTCGAACCGCGACCGGAGGAGGGCGAACTCGTCGCGACGCGAGACGTGGAGGGTGGCTACGAGCGCGTCGCGGCAAAGCTCCCGGTCGTGGTCGCCTACGAGTTCGGCGAGAACCAGCCACGAACCGCCGGGTTACACCGGAAAATCTACGCCGAAACCGAGTTCGAACCGCAGCAGTGGTCTGCAAGCGACATCGGCGTGGAAGACGAGGTCGGTCTCGACGCCTCCCCGACGCAGGTCGGCGGCATGGACACCGCGTCGCCGGTCGAACGCGAACGGGAGATGGTAGACTCACCCGACGAACTGTTCGGTCGAATCGAGGAGCTGGTCTGAATGCCCGACATCAACGTCGAAGAGTACGCCGACGTGTGGGTGTTCGTCGAACAACACGACGGCGACGTCGCGAAAGTGTCGTGGGAACTGCTCGGCGAGGGGCGCCGACTCGCGGACGAGAACGGATACGACCTCGTCGCGCTCGTCATAGGCGAAAACGTCGATTCGGTGGCGGAGGAAGCCATCGCTCGCGGTGCCGACAGGGTGCTCGTGGCCGACGACCCCGTCTTCGAGCCGTACCGAGCCGACCCCTACGGAACCCAGTTCCGGACGCTAGTCGAGTCACGGAAGCCCGATATCGTGCTCATCGGCGGTTCGCACACCGGGCGGGACTTCGCCGGGCGCGTCGCGGTTCCGGCCCACGCCGGGCTGACCGCCGACTGCACCGAACTCGACGTGGACGAAGACGGTCTCTTGCTCGCCAAGCGACCGACCTTCGGCGGCGACGCCATGGCGACCATCAAGTGCGAACACCACCGGCCACAGATGGCCACGGTTCGGCCCGGCGTGTTCGACGCCGCTGCCCCCGACGAGAGCCGAACCGGCGAGATAGAACACGTCGAATGCGTCGTGAGCGAAGCCGACGCGCTCTCTCGCGTCGTCGAGCGCGTGGTCGGCGACGTGACCGACATCACCGACGCGGACGTCATCGTCGCTGGCGGGGCGGGTGCGGACGGCGACTTCGGGCCGATTCGTGACCTCGCCGACGCGCTCGGTGGCGAGGTCGCCGCGAGCCGCGAAGCGGTCGACGAAGGCTGGATAGAATCGGCCCGACAGGTCGGCCAGACGGGCAAGACTGTGCGACCGAGACTGTACGTCGCCTGCGGCATCAGCGGTGCGATTCAACACCTGGAGGGGATGAACGACAGCGAAATCGTCGTCGCCATCAACGACGACCCGAACGCCCCCATCTTCGAACACGCCGACTACGGCATCGTCGGCGACCTCTTCGAGGTCTGTCCGACGCTCACCGAACTCGTCCGAGACGAACGCACGCGGAAAGCGGAGGTACTGCCATGACCGACACACCGAACTACGACAACGAATTCGACGCCATCGTCGTGGGTGCTGGCCTCGCAGGGAGCGCCGCCGCGCTGACGATGGCCCGTGAAGGACTCGACGTCATCATGCTGGAACGCGGGTCGTCGCCGGGTACGAAGAACATGTTCGGTGGCGTGCTGTACACGCCCACCATCCGCGACCTGGCCGACCTCGACAGCGCGCCCCTCGAACGATACGTCGCCGAGAAACGCTACAGTATGCTGAGCGAGGCGGACGAAACCGCCCTCTCGATGCGACCGGGCGCGTGGCGCGAGGAGCCACACAACGACTCGTACACCGTGCTTCGTGCCGACTTCGACGAGTGGTTCGCCGAGCAGGCGGTCGAGGCCGGAGCGACCCTCGTCACCGAGACGACCGTCACCGGTCTCGTCCGAGACGACGAGACGGCGAGCCACACCGATGCGACGGGTCGCGAACGGGGGAAGATAATCGGCGTCGAGACGGACCGGCCTGACGGGCGTCTGCTCGCGCCGGTCGTGGTGCTGGCCGAAGGTGCGAACTCGCTGGTCAGCGAGAAAGCCGGGCTGAAACGGCGGCCACAGCGCGAGGACGTCGCAGTGGCGGTCAAAGAGGTGCTCAAGTTCGACCGTGACACCATCGAAGAACGATTCCGGCTCACCGATGACGCCGGCGTGGCGTACAACTACTTCGGCGAAGGTGCGGTCGGCAGCGCGGTCGGTGGCGGGTTCATCTACACCAACAAGCGCAGCGTCAGCGTCGGCGTCGCATACAGCATCGAAGACGCCGCCGTCGGACAGACCCCCGAGGAGACGCTGAACGCGTTCAAATCCCACCCGGCGGTCGCACCCCTCGTCCGCGGCGGGCGACTGGTCGAATACTCTGCACACACCATCCCCGAGGGCGGTGCCGACGCGATGCCCGACCTCGTGCACGACGGTGGTGTCATCGTCGGCGACGCTGCCGGTCTCGTGTTCAACAACGGCGTCCACCTCGAAGGGACGAACATGGCGGTCGAGAGCGGCTACCACGCCGGTCACGCCATCGCGAAGGCACTGGGGAGGGGACGGTCCGACGCCGCGGCACTCCGATCATATGAGACGCAGTTGGCGAACTCCTTCGTCGTGAAGAACTTAGAGCGGTACGACTGGTTCCAGACGGTACTCGCCGAGGACCGCCAGTTCCTGTTCTCGGACCTGCCGGAGGCGCTGGCGAACGCCGAGGCGGAGTATTTCAAGGTCGACCGCACCGAGAAGGAAACCCACACCGAGCGGGCGAAAGACACCCTGCTCGACGCCGCCGGCGGGTGGCGTGGAGCGGCGAAACGTGCGTGGAAGTACCGGAGGATGCTATCATGAGCAAGAGCCAAGCGAAGAGTCGGCCCGGCGTACCGGATATCGAGAACGAGACGATGGAAGACCGACTCTACACGGTCAAGTACGAAGACCCTGGCGAGTCCCACCTCGACGTGAAAGTGCCGGGCGTCTGTGACGAGCGGTGTGACACCTACGAGTGTACGACGGTCTGTCCGGCGGACGTCTGGCGAAAAGGTGAGGACGGCATCCCAGTCATCGCCTACGAGAACTGTCTGGAGTGTGGGTCGTGTCGGTTCGCCTGCCCGTACAACAACGTCAGCTGGGAGTATCCGGAGAACGGGTCGGGCGTCTCGCTCCGATTCGGGTGAGCGACGGAACCGCTCCCGAAGATTTTTTCGAACCGCGACACGTATCCGTCGCCGAAGAGTGCTCTCGCTGGACAGCACCGACGGTTGAATCGCCCGTCACGGAAAAACGACACGCGTTAATTGCTCCCGTCCCACTTCGAACACGATGGGAAAGATTCGCCCGAGCGAACTCGGCGACCGACTGGAACAGGGTGACGACCCGTACATCCTCGACATTCGACCGCGCAAGGAGTTCCAATCGGGACACATCGACGGAAGTCACAACGCACCGGTCTATCACGACCTGCGCAGCGGTGACACCGAGGCGTTCGAAACCCACGTCGACGAGATTCCGTCGAACGCCGAGGTCGTGACGGTCTGCAAGGCGGGCGTCGTCGCCAAACGTGCGACGTCGTATCTCGACGAGGAAGATTTCGACGCGAAGACGCTCTCCGGCGGAATTCGCGGGTGGCGACACTACGAACGGAACTCGATTCCGTATCGTCTGCTGTCGGTTCTCCGACGTGTGGTACCGTAGATTCAACGAGCGAACGTCCGAGAGAGAACAGGGGAGACTGCCAGCCGTCGAACGGACACTTATCGCGACGGATAGCTGTCGTGCCACGGGCGTACCCGTTCGAACGCCCCGCTCGCGGCTAACACGTCCGTATCGGCGAATCGGTCGCCGACTATCTGCAGGCCGACGGGGAGACCGTCGTCTGTCAGGCCGGCGGGAATCGACGCAGCAGGATGACCAGTGAAGTTGATCGGATAGGTGAGACACCATCCGATGAGTGGGTCGACGGACTCACCCTCGATTTCAGTCGGGCCGACCGTCTGCGTATCCGGGTCGTCTTCGTTCTCGACGGGGGGAACCGCGAGCGTCGGCGTCACGAGGAGGTCGTGTTCGAGAAAAACGTCTTGGATCGCGTCGTACACCTCGGTTCGCACGTGTTCGTCGCGCTTGTATTCGACGACGCTCATATCCTGTGTCTCTTCGAGTAGGTCGGCAAACTCCGGACAGAGCTCGTCCCGGTGCTCACCCAGCAGGTCGATTCCTTCGTCTTTGAAGCCCTCTACCGCGGAGTGATACAACGTCCCGATTTCACGGAGCCACAGGTCGGCAAGTTCCCGCTGTGAACGCTCGATGTCGAGTTCGACCGTTTCGACCGTCGCCCCCGCCTCCTCGAAGGCACCGACAGCATCCTCGGTGACGTCTCGTACGCGCTCGTCGACCGGGAAGACCTCGAACGTCGGGCTGTAGGCGATGTCCAGATCCTCGATACCCCGACGGACTGCTCCCCGGTAGTCCGGGTTCTCGTCGGGCACACTGAGCGGGTCGCGGGGATGTGGACCAGTCATCACGTCGAGCATCACCGCGGCGTCCTCGACGGTGCGCGTGAGCGGCCCGGCGTGGATTGTCGGCGTGTGTGTGAGAAACGCGTCGGGACGAATCGCCTGTGCTACTCGTCCGAAAGACGCTTTGAATCCGTACACCCCACAGAACGACGCAGGGATACGAACCGATCCGCCACCATCAGACCCCTGCGCTATCGGAACGATACCGTCGGCTACCGCGGCCGCACTCCCGCCAGATGAGCCACCAGCGTTCCGGTCGAGGTCGAACGGCGTACTCGTCGGACCGATGATTCGGTTGTCGGTCGTCCCCTTGTGTCCGAACTCCGGTGTGTTGGTCTTACCGACCACGATCGCACCTGCCGCTTCGAGACGTTCCACGTAGGTCGCAGACTGGTCCGGAACGAACGACTCGAACGGTTTCGACCCCATCGTGTTCCGGACACCGGCTTTGAAATCGAACAGATCCTTGACCGCGATCGGGACGCCATCATTCGTATTCGGTTAAGAGGCTAAATCGCAAGCCGACGGCTACCTGAACTCGTAGAGCGAAGGGGAGGTTGTATGAGACTCTCCCCGGATGCAATTACATCGCTGCTGACTTCGCTCT
>NZ_JBPEHH010000063.1:0-24452 GCF_054177595.1 Haladaptatus ordinarius
CGTGGACAAATTCACTGAACGCCCAAGAAACAGACATTGACTGGCGATTCACATCCGAAGATGCACGAATCAAACTACGCCGACTTTATCCTACAATTGATAGTTGACAATGCACTAGTTGAAGTGGATGGCGTGTATTCTGCGGTTGATAGCGATTGAGTATATCGACAAGGGTTGTGCGTGATATAGAAGATGGGTTCAGTAGATTAGCCACGTCATTGAAACCTGTCAAATCGGTTCTGTAGTAGGACGGCGACGTAGTATCGTCGTTGCGAGAATAGTTAAATGTATAACAATTGATTCAAGAGATGCAGGAATCAGGTCGCCTAGCGATCGGAGGGGCGTCGATTTTCGTGGGGAACCCGTGGATATTTTTCGGCGTGGCGTATGCCATTACGTGGAGTTTCTTGCTTTTGGCGATTGCCCCGAGAGTGAGTTTTCAGAGTGTCGAAGGACTGGTGCTACAATTGCTGGCACTTTTTGGCCCCGGGGCTGTCGGTATCGGATTCGTCTACGAGACCAGGGGCGAGCAGATTTCTGGAATCGAATCACGCAGTCACGCCGAATCGGCGTGCGGTGGTTCCTCGTTGTCCTCCTCCTCCCTGTCGGAGTGACATCGTGGCTACGTTCGGAGCTTCGCTGCAGGGCGGCCAGGGAATTGCCTGGGGCGAGACCGTTCGAGAGCTAAGTAGTAACCCAATAGCGATCTTACTGGCGCTGTTCTTCGCGACGCTCCCGCCGATCCTGGAAGAGTTTGGATAGCGAGGGTATGCATTAGACAGGCTTTAGATGGATCGATTAGCGCTCGGCGACAGTCTCCTGTTAGGCGTCGTCTGGGCAGTCTGGCACCTCTCGTTGTTCTTCGTCAGAAGCTCGTTTCAGCGCGAGTTCGTCGGATTCGCGACGAGCAGTTTCTGGCTGTGCATGATTGGTATCGTCGCACTGTCCATCATCTTCACCTGTGTCTACAATCATACCTCGCGAAGTATCCTCGGCATCATCTTCTTGCATGGACGGGTGAATTTCGTGTCTGAAACCGTTGAGGTCGCGGATGAATTCTATTACCCGGTTTGGACACTTCTAGCAGTCCCCATCACATTGTGCTGGAGGGAGGAGAACCTCTGGAAGACTAACGACGTGACACGGTCACCACTGACAACCGACAAGGTCCGTGGCTGAACTAGAAGGGGTTGCATAAGAGCGACTTCTTGCTCGGAGTTCTTATCTTGACATCATCCACATGACTAAAGTCATGGGCTTTCTCCTAAAATTCTCCATTATCGGCATCCGCGTCGGTGGATACGTAGGCAGTTCTTAGTAACTATTCTGTGTGAAGACATCTATGTGGAACGACCGGATGTACGTTGGTGTCGGGATAGCCATCTGCCTCCTGGCCTCTGCGCTCGCAGTCGCACCGGTATTCATGCCCGAGGGATATTCCTGGGTCACTCATACGAGCTGTCGTAGTTCGTTTCGACCGTTCACGAACGCTGGATGGCGACTCAGGGATGGATTGCCTTGAGCACCCACTTTTCGAGACCTCGACGCTCGACCGTGAACTCCGGAAGTACGTTTACCGGATCGCCGTCTTCACCCGCGAGATTGGTCAGGAACTCGCCAACCGGAGTCGGATCCCGGTCGCTTACGAGGTAGAACGGGTCGCCAGAGCCGAGAGTTTCGAACGTCTCGCGTACCATGTCCACCCGCTGTTGGGCTTCCAGACCTCGGATGTCGAGCGGGTCGTCGGGGAGTTCGAGACGATTCGTCGCCTCCAACCGGTCTGCGACTGCGTTAGCCACCGTCTTGAACGCTTCTGGCGCAGTGCCCGGTTCCGGTCGCGCCTGCAAGTCCGTCGAGAAGGGGAGACGACCCAGCACCGGCATGTCGAGTCCTTCGGCGGGCGTCTGGCCCGGAAACGTGTCGTGATTCTTCCCGCAGTCGTCACAGATGAAATGATCCATGTTGACTACGCACCCGAGGATCGGGACGCCGTTCTCCTCGAACAGGCGGCGACTCCGGCGGGTGTCCTCGACGCTAGTGTGGAACGGCGTCGTGACGAAGATCACCCCATCGATGGGTACCTCCTGGAGCGTCGTGAGCAGGACGTCGCTTGTACCAGGTGGCAAGTCGATGATGAGTGCGTCGGGTTCGTCCCACACGGTATCGGCGAACAGATTCGATAGTGCGTCATGAGCCATCGCGCCGCGCCACGCTAGCGGGCCGCCCTCGGTCATCAACCCGACGCTTATGACTTCCATCCCGCCTACTGTGGTCGGAATGGGATTGTCGTAATCGTCTGACATGATGGGGTCGTCGACATTCAATAGCGAGGGGACATTCGGACCGAAAATGTCGGCGTCGAACAGCCCCACATCGCGGTCGGCCGCGAACGCACAGGCCAACTGGGTGGCGACCGTCGACTTGCCGACGCCGCCCTTTGTGGACGCGACGGCGACCACTGTGCCTATCTCGGCGATCGAGACCCGATCGTCGGTGTCCACACCGGCGGATTCGACGTGGGCACTCTCGACGCCGGCGATGTCCCGAACCGCGTTCAACATTGCCTCCATGACTTCGCTGCTGGTTCGGGGGTCGAACTGGGTGAGGTCGGCCTTAATGATGACCGTCCCCTCATCGACATCGATGTTCTCGACCAGTCCAACCTCGAACACGTTCATTCCAGTCCGGGAGTCCTCGACCGACCGGAGGGCCGCTTCCACGTCTTCCCGTAAGTGGCGTTCGTATTCGCTCATGATTCAGAGGCGGGGTTGCCGATTCAGTAAGTCTTCGCCGGGGAGGAGGGTATCACCTTCCTCTATCGCGCCCGTGAACCGCCGTCGGAAGCGGTCGGGGTCGACCGACCTGGCATGTCTGGCGGTCAGCGCCACGATGTCGCTGTCCTCGGAGGTCGCCATCCCTTCCAGTGTCCGCCGGGCGCGGTCGTCGTCGATGCCGCCGAGGATGTGGGCGGCCCACTCCCGAACGCGCGTGCTTGGATCGGTCGCTGCCTCGATGGCGTCATCCACCACGTCCTCGCCTCGGAGCTTGAACAGTGAGATGAGTGCGTTCCGGCGGATCGCGTGGTGGTCGTCAGTGAGAGCCTCCTCCATCCGGTCGGCATATGCCTCGCGGTCGATGCGGTCGAGCGCCACCACGGCCTCTGCCCGCACCCACGGGTCGTCGTCACGCGAGACGGTGAGCGCCACATCTCCGGCGTTGTCGACCCCCAGTTTCGCGAGCGATTCGACGGCGAACTGTCGAACATCGGAGTCGTCGTCACCGAGTGCGACTCGTGTTAGTGTGGCCACGACCGCCGCCGATGCATCAGTGTTCTCGGACGGGGTTCGAGAGGTTGCTGACCTTTTCTCGGCGGTCTCGGCGAGCGCCAAAGTGGCGCGTCGTCGCTCCTTCTTCGACCCGTCTTCGAGATCGGCGAGCAGTTCTTGAACCGACGCCTCAGCCACGGGGTCGGTGTCGCTCGCAGTCAGTTCGTCAGGATCCATCTCGCCAATAGTTACATCCCGACTCACCTCGATGTCAGCGAGGCTATCGTGGGAGTGACCGAACCCGGGACTCTTCGTCGGGTCAAGCTGTGGGTCGGGATCCTCCTCGATCTCGTCGTACTCAGGGTCGTCCGAGTACGGGTAGCTTTCGCTCGCGCACCCACACTCGTGGGCAGCGTCGTGACCGCATTCGTGGTTCGAAGCACGTTCGTGATTGGCGTTGCATCTGTCGTTGTGTTCGGTATCGTGGTCGTGACTCATGTCGAATCACCGTCTTGGTCCGATCGCGTCGCGAGGATAAACGCCACCGCGAGCGTCACGCCGAGCGCTCGCGGAATCGAAGAAGGGACGCCCGCCATCAGGAGCAGTAGTCCAGTCGACGTGAGCGTGACTCGTCCACTCGCTGCTCCCTCCACGACCGTCGCCGTCAGACCGCCCACGGCCGCCGCGAGCAGAAGCGCTGACCCGCCGACGACGCTTCCGGCTATCAGGACGACCGCGCCCGAGACGAACGGTGCGGCCCCGGTCAGGTAGAACGTCGTAGCGGCCGCGACGCCGCCGACTGCGAACGCGCTCGTTCGCGGCCGAACCGCGAGCGGCGTTACCGCCATCCCTGCGAGTGCGAGCGTTGTCCCGGCGGTTCGTAGCGCGACAGGGTGGACGCCGACGGCGCCGAACAACGACAGTGTCAGGCCCGTCAGAAGCACAAAGACGACGACGCGGATGCGACGACGGTTCGCCGGAGGGAGAGTCGCGAGCGCTCCTCGCAACATCAGCCAACCACCGACGACGGTCGCTCCGACCGCCGGCACGGCGACAGCGCTCGTCACCGCCGACAGGAGGCCGAACACGCTCGCCAGCACCAGTCCGGCCCGCGTCCACGCCTCTGCTGTGGTTACACCGAGGAGGAGTATTCCGGCGGCCGGGCCGACGATTGCTGCGAGCGTCACCGCGTCATACCACGTACTGGAGGCGACACTCGGTAGGACGACCGGCGCGTTCAGTGCGATTCGGGTAGCTGTCAGCGAACCAAGTCCGGCGAGAGCCGTGAGACTCGCCGTGAGCCGGACTGAGTGAGTCCAAGACTTGGGGACGGCGGCCGCGGCTGCCCCGGCCAGCGACCGTACGCGGTCGCCCACCACGGCCGAGCGCTCGCTAACGTCTCTCGTCGATCGACTCATTTCAGTCGCCCTCCAGTCGGTCGGCGAGTTCTTCCCGATCCGCGGCGGTGAAATCGTCGAGGAACCGCACGAGGCGGCCGTACGCTCCGGTGTTCGGTTCGTCTGCAATACGTTCGACGATGCCCTCTACGAGGATACGGAGGTGGCGGTCGAGGAGGTCAAACCGCGCCCGTGCAGCGTCTACCCCGTCCACGATGGCTTCACGCCGGGCAAGGTAACCTGCGAACTCCAATTGAAGACAAAGGTAGTCGTGATGTTCCCGGTTCGAGGCGGCGGGTCGCACTCCGTAGTAGTCGTAGGCCCGCGCGAGGTCGAGATTCACATCGGTCCACGATGCCTCGGGTCGGTAGGCCGACTCGTAGAGCGGCACTGGCGGTTCGTCGGTTGAGAGGGTGCCGTCAGTTCGATCCTCGTACTCGGCATAGCCGATGACGAAGAGGTCGTTGTACCTGGCACAGAGCGTGTCGTAGTCGTCGTCCGTCCCGATGTCTCTGGTGGCGATGTCGAGGGGTGTCCGGGCGAACAGGGTCACAAATTGGTCGCAGAGGTCGCCGGTGGCGAGCGGTTCGTAGAGATCCTCGTCGGGGTGCTCGAAAGCGCGGGCGAGCAGCGCGTAGACTGTTCCGCGAGCCGCAGAGTCCGGGTCAACATCGTTGCGGTTCAGCGGCGGGTCTGCGGATCCCGTCGAGGCGTCGCTGGAATCCGACGGTGGTTCGTCGGTCGTGGTGGATCCATCGCCATCGTCGGGTGTTTTAGCGCACATCAGGAACCACTTTCCTGGACTGCGATCGCGGTGACGGCGATCACGACGGCGATCGCCACTCCAGCTATCGTCCACAGGACAGTCTGGTACGGCGGTCCCTTCGGCCCAGGACCGAACGGGAAGGTATACCACTCACTGACTGCTTTCCGGCCTGCCCGTTCGCCGTTCGACCCGTTCCAGACCGCGAACGAGACAGGGACGTCTCGTTCCATCTCTATCGAAGTACGGTTCTGCTCCTGAACGGTCAAGTTTCGTGAGAACACGACGTACCACCGTCCGTCCTGATACGTAGCATTAGTCGATAGCCTCGTTTGGTTAAATGGTGTGGTCGTCCCCGCCCCTCCGGCCAGCAGTTCCTGCTGGCCCATTTCGCCGTTCCACCACCAGAGATTCACCATCGACTGGGGGCTCCCCATGGCGATACCGGGTTGCTGGGTGACGTTCGCCGGAAATTGGACTGCGGCTGCGTCGCTGAAGGAGTTGATACGGGGCGTCTCGTACTGTGAGGACGTGACATCGCTGTCATTGGTTCCATCGGCCCACGATATCCTGAGAAGCAACCGGTCTTGGGTATGAGCAGCCTCAACGTTCGCCCTGTTAATGGACGTATTGTTGGCATTCGGAACCTGACTTGGCGCATTCGCCAGCGGAATCGTAACCGTCGTGGCGTTGTTCCACGCGGAATCCGTCGGCGTCGAAAGTAATCTCCCCTGTGATTGCGATGCTGTCATGACCGGAATCTGGTTGGCAGGGACTCCTGCACCGAACATGGGAACGAACGATGCGGCGATTACAAGCACTCCGGCAATGAACAGTCGGCGTACTGCCGCGGCAACCTCACCGTTCACCTGTCGAACACCTCCGGACTTCTGGCCCGACGAATGCAACGTCGCTCATTGCCTCGCATCAATCGAACACCTCCAACCGGTATTGCTGGGCCGGGTTATTGGTCGTGAGAAGATTCATTAGCTCGCTCTCATTACCCTGCTGAACCCTGTTGCGGTGACGCTCGATGGTGTCGAGTGCGTCCTGAACGCGCTCTCCAAACAGCTCTTCGAGCAGCGACCGCGGGATGCGTTCGACATCGATGCTCTCGCCGGTCTCCTCGTCATGCTGAGGCGGGGCGAACGGCGGAATGTAGTAGACGTTCGGTTGAGTGTGGTAGTCGGGATGGAGCGGGAGTGCCACCTCGTACTCGTTGACGAGTTTGTGAATCGGTCCCTGCTCGTCGTCGAGGAATCCGACCATCCGGAGCTGTGGCGGACACTCCGTCGCGCACGCGGGCGGCACTGCGTCGCCGTCGTTGAGGTTGAAGTTACCTTCATTCTTACCTCCGCCGTCCTCGAGGCGGGGATAACAAAAGATGCACTTCTCCGAGCGCTTGCGCATCACGTTGTAATAGACCTTGTTGTACGGACACCCCTCGACACAGTAGCGATAACCACGGCACCGCTCTTGGTCGACAAGCACGATGCCGTCTTCTTCGCGCTTGTAGATGGCCTTCCGCGGGCAAGCCTCGGCACAGGAGGGATGGGTGCAGTGGTTGCAGATACGGGGGAGATAAAAGTAGTAGGAGTTGGGGTACTCGCCCGCACCCTGGTCTTCGTCCCAGTTTGGCCCCCACTCGGGAGACTTACCTTCTGGCCGGAGCGGTGCGTCGCTCCCGTCGTACATTATTTCGGTGTAATTGAAGTCCCACGCCCGGCCGTAGTCCTCCTGTGACGGGAGGGTGCCATCCCCCGGTTGGTATTCGCCGTGCGTGTCGGCTTGAGCCTGCTCGGCCGAGGCGTAGCCGCCGCCGTCGTCTTCCCAGCCACGGGGGTAGCCTTCCCCCGGTTGAGTTTCGACGTTGTTCCAGTACATGTATTCGCGGCCGCTGGAGTCCGTCCAGAGCGTTTTGCATGCGATGGTGCAGGTCTGACAGCCCACGCACTTGTTGAGATCCATTACCATTGCTACCTGGTGGTTGATTCCCTCTGCGATGTCCATCTCCTGGCCGCCGTTCTGAGTTGTTGTCGTTTCCTCTTGCTGATTCTGAGAATTCATTATGAGTCACCTCCGTTGTCGTCGGACACGTCGTTCGCCGCCGATACGGCCTTGTCCGCGGGTGCTCCGGTGGCAGTCTCGTTCGCCCCGGTTGTCTCGCCGGTCGTTGTCCCCGAGGTTCCACCCTGTTCCTCGGGAGTCGTTGTCGTCGTAGTTGGAGTAGTCGTCTCCCCGCCACCGGTCTGAACTGGTTGGACTTCGACCCGAACGTCGCTGTTCACTCCGGTCGGCCCCCAGTAGTTCGGGAAGAAGTACAGGTGTTCGGCGGTGTCTTCGGGGTATTGAACGAGCTGAGTCGGCTTCATGTACATCGAGGTGAGCGTGTTGAAGTTGCCCCGGGTCTCGAATTGGAACCGCTCCCACCCAAAATACATCCGAACCGTTCCCGGTTCGCTACTGGGGTATATCTTCGCCATTGCATTCAACGTATCAATTTCGTTGTATATTATGATATCATCTCCATCTTCGATATTGCGTTTCTTCGCGTCCTCCGGGTTTAGCCAGACCACAGGCTCGCCACGCTGGAGGCGCAGCATCCGATCGTTCGCTCGCCACGTCGAGTGGATTGCCCACCGTGAGTGGGGCGTGTTGTACCGGAGTGGATACTCCTCGGGGTTTTGCAGTGTCATCGGATCCTTGTGCGTCGGCAGTTCTTCGCCGAGGTCAAGGAACCAGTCGTGGTCGATGTAGTACTGCTGGCGGCCGGTTAGGGTTGGCCACGGTTCTTTCCCCTGGACGAACCTCTTCCAAGGCGTGTACGGCTTGTCTTTCTCGATTGGCGAGGTCCAGTGGTCACCAGTAGCGAGGAACCGCTGGGGGTGCTCGACCGTCTCATCGAATGTAATCTGGTCATCGGTTCCCTCCGGATTTGTCTCCTCGGAGTGTTCGAGGATGAACTCGGCAGCGGCTTTGTCCTCCCGCAGAGCACCCGGTTCGTCGACCAGCCAATCGCGCACGTAGTCGTCATGAATGGACTGGAGATCGATCTGGCGGTCAAATTTCCGGTCGTCGATGGGCTCAATGTTCCGCTCGGTGGCGAGTTCCTGTATCTTCTGGGCAAGCAGACGGAAAATCTCCCAGTCGGTCTTTGACTGTCCCAGCGGTTCGATAGCCGGCGTGAATGGGTGGACGTAGGAGTGCATGTCGGTCATCGACAGGTCGTACTTCTCGTAGTGACTCGCCGCCGGAAGCACGATATCTGAATACAGGGCGCTCGAATCCATCCGGAAGTTGACGTCCACGACGAGGTCAAGCTTCGGCCAGAGTCCCTGCTGGATGGCCAGGCCACCCTTGGATTGGTTCAGGTAGTTCCCACGCCAGATGAACATGGTCGATGGTGGAGGGCGATTTCCTCCCTCGCGTTGCTCGGGGTACATTGGCATCCATCCCTTCTCGATGGATGTGCGGATACGGTCTGCCGTTGCTTCGTCGACGTTTCCGAGGATTCCGGCGTGGTAGTACGTCCAGAGCGCCGTGGCGACGCCACGGACGTCCCCGGTTGGGAACGCGAGCTTCTGCCAGCCATTTAACGTCCAAATCTTCTCCTGGCCGACGTAGTGGTCCAGACCAGTTCCCTGTCTGCCGAGATTCCCCGTCAGCGTCACCAGCAACTGGAGTGCGCGGTTACCGAGGTCGTTGTGATACCAGTCGTTGACTCCCTTACCTTGGATAATCTTTGCCCGATCAGCGTTGCCGAACTCGCGTGCGATTTTTTGGTAGGTCTCGCGGCCGACGCCTGTGATTTCATAGACGCGATCGGGCGTGTACTTGGAGAGTTCCTTCTGGAGACGCGTCCAGACCGACCGTACTCGGACGTTCTTGTTCTGAACCTGTACTCTACGATCTACGGCGAGTCGTGGATCGAAGTCGAGCTCAATACTGGCATCTGGGTCGTATTTCCCCTCTCGATTGCCGAGCGATCCTGGCGCGCGCCGGAGGCCGCCACTCCCGTCGACCATCATAAAGACCTGATCGTTACCATCCGAGCTCACGTCGCTTGCACGGAGGAACTTACCTGTGTCTTCACGAACCAGAAGGGGCATATCGGACTGTTCTTTGAGATGGGCCTCGTCGTATAGTTCCTCGTCGACGATGGTGCGAGCCATCCCGAGAGCCAGTGCGATATCCGACCCGGGATCAGGCGCAAGCCACTCGTCGCAGTGGATGGCGGTCTGGGAGTAGTCGCTAAAGATACCGACTCGCTTGGTTCCGTTATAGGCAGCTTCGAGGAAGAACTTGGCGTCGGGAATCCGTGAGATGTTGATATTCGACCCCCACGCAATGATGTAGTCGGCGTTATACCAGTCGGCACTCTCGGCGTTGTCCGTCTGGACACCCCATGTGATAGGCTGACCCGGGGGTAGGTCGCAGTACCAGTCGTAGAAGCTGTGGCTGACCCCGCCAAATAGGTTGATAAGACGCGATCCGCTGGCGAACGACACCGGACTCATCGCCGGAATCGGCGTGAAGCCGCTGATGGTATCGTACCGGCCAGCAGTCACCTCCTCAGTGATTTTGTCGGCAATTTCTGTGAGTGCTTCGTCCCACGAAATGCGCTTCCATTTACCCTCGCCGCGCTCGCCGACGCGCTTGAGGGGGTGCTTGACGCGCTGTTCGGCGTTTACGTAGTCAGTGTAGCAGGCCCCCTTCTGGCATCCGCGAGGATTCGATGATGGCAGCTCGTCGTTGATTTCGGGATAGTCGCTGGCCTGCTCCTCACGCCAGACTTGGCCATTCTTCACATAGACGTTCCACGAGCAACTCCCTGTGCAGTTGACGCCGTGGGTGCTCCGGGCGACCGAGTCCCACTCCCACTTCTGTCGGTAGAAGTCCTCCCACTCCCGGTATGGATAATTGCCAATATAATCCGCGTCGTCGACGCTCTCGATACCGCGTAATTGGGTGAGTTTATCGTCGACAGCACTCCCGGTCATGCCGAGTGCCGTCGTCAACCCGATACCCTTCAGGAAGCCGCGGCGACCGACGCCGCTACTCGATTCATTTTCGCTCTCTTCGTTGACGTTCGATTGGTTGTCACTCATTTATGGTTCGTCGATAAATACCGTTGTTAGTCCGAGTACGGTTCCACTGATTCCAAACAACAGTCCCACAGTCGTCGCACCCCCGACCTCGAGCCCGATGGCGACGAGTGCGAGACCCACGAGCTTCGTCGTGTAATCGAGTATCCGATAGGTTCGGACAGTTACAGTCACGCGACGGTCAGTCATTCGCATCACCTCCACCGCGTACCCGGTTCTCGGTCGAGTCATCCCGACCCTCGTCTGCTCGATTGGTTGCAGTCGCCGACTCCGATGGCGACAACCCGCCATCAACCGCGGGCTCTCTGCGACCGGGCGTCTCCGACGAACCGTTCCCTCGGAGAACGAAGTATGTAATTATGCCAGCTACGAGGGGGTAAACCAGCATTCCCACGAGCAACACCGCGTTGATGACGCCGGTCGAGACGTTGATCACGTCTGCGAGGATGTTGTTCATCCCCGCTATCGAGGCGATCATGATGAACGTCACCGCCGTGACTCCGACCGCGGTCTGCCAAGGGCGGCGCAGAGGGTTGACGGTGAAGTGGGTCGGCTCTTCTCGGTAGTCGATGAATGGCCACAGGAACAGGAGACCGAACACAATGCCCGGCAAGACCGCTCCGCTGAGGAACTCCGTCGAGACGTGAATGTCTGTGAAGGGGATAGTGAAGCTCATCCACGACGGCATTAGCTTTAGGAAGCCGAACACCCACATCAGGAACCAATCGGGCATGATGAGCCCGGGCGTCGAGGCGGGATCGTTCGGACCGTACTCTGCGACGTTGTGAACCGGCAGGAACCCTGCAAGCAGCGAAACGAACGCCAGCGTGAGGAAGAATACCACGACGCTCACCGCGGCCTGATTTGGAAATGCCGGTAAGCCGACGACGTACGTGTCGTCACCTCGCTGGATGGTGCGTTCCCCTGCAACATCGTCGCTCCGCGGGCCTTCGGTGTGTTTCTGTCGTACTAGTATCCCCATATGAACTGTGATAAGCATTATAATGGCGACCGGGATGAGGAACACGTGGAGGAAGTAAAATCGGGGGAGCGTCGCACTTGACGGATACTGGCCACCGAACACGATCTTCGATAGGATACCGCCGAACACCGGCACCGACGTGGCGATGCTGTAGCCGATGCCCGTCGCGGTACTGGCGAACTCATCGAACGGGAGCGAGTAGCCAGTGTACGCCGCAAAGATGGCGAGCAGGGCGAGGCCGCCACCGACGACCCAGTTCAGTTCCCGGGGGTTGCGATACGCTCCGGTGAAGTATACTCGAAGCAAATGGAGACCGATAGCCGCCACGAAGAAGTGGGCAGCCCAGTGGTGCATCCGCCGGAGAAACATCCCGTAGGGGATATCGTAGGTGATGTGAAGGACGCTCACGAACGCCGCTGGGAGGTCTTGTCCTTGATACTGAGCGACGCTCCCATCGTAAGTAACCTCGGTGGTACTTGGTTCGAAGAAGAATCCGAGGAACACCCCTGTGATGACTAACACGAAGAACGAGAACAGCGCAACTTCACCGAGGAGGAAGGAGTCCTCAGCCGGGAATGCCTTGCCGAGGAGTCTGCTGCCTGCTTCGAGGTCTAATCGATCGTCGAACCAGTCATAGATACGTTTGAACATGCGGTCTCACCCCTGAACCCCGACAGGAGCCTCGAAGTCTCCAGTGGCGATGAGAAATCCGTCGCTGGACAGCGTGATAGGGAGTTGAGGGAGCGGTCGTGGCGGCGGCCCACCGACAACTGCTGCGCCCTGAATCGGGTTGAATTTTCCGAAGTGACACGGACACACCATCCTCTGGTTCTCATAGTTCGACACCATGCATCCCGCATGCGTGCAAACCTTCGAATAGGCGGCGTAGCCCGCGACGGTAAACTCCATTTTCGTCGGATTGGCGTACTCTTTTTCTGGATACCGAACCAGCAATGTCGGAGCGTCCTCAAGACCCGGTCGGGATTCGGGGAAGACGGTCATGACATCGCCCATCGTCAGTTGGTTTTCGCTGATTCGGTTGCCGTCTGCGTCCACTAGCGGTACCCCATTGGTGTAGACCGGACCGGTGTATTCCCGTTCGAATACACGAGTCAGTCCAGCGAGCGGCGCGGCCAAACTCCCAGCAGCGGCCAGGCCACCTATCGTGGCTAGGATCTTGGCCACGTTTCGGCGGTTAAATCTCCCGCTCTTACTCCCTGTATGCTTCAGTTCTGTCCCTCCGTCGAACCAGAGGTCGAAGTCTGTTCGGCTCCCGTCTGCTTTGAGTGGACTACCGCCTCTCGAACGATGGGATGACTTTTCTCCTTCATCCGACAAACTGTTCTCTGTTGATGTACATGGACAGCGCTCGCACGGGTTGGGCAACGGTTCGTTAGTCGTCTGTCGGTGCGAGCTACTCGATAGATTCGTGTCATCCATTTGTTAATGCCTCCGTTTCTCTAAAACCTTGATGTGCGGCATGAACCAAGCGTAGTACGCAACAGTCAGTGCGGTTAGCGAGAAGAATAGGCCAGCTGCATATAGGCCAAAGTACTGTGTCCGCGCCAGTGTCAGGTACTCGCCTGTGAAAAGCGCCGAGAATACGATAGCAATCGCCGTCAATGCGGCCATTACGATGAGTCCTTCATTCGACCCTGTCGCGTCATTGTACTCGACGATCCATCGGTCGTCCGTACTCAGCCATGAGAGACGACTGACACCACTGTCTATGCGCTTGCCCGACTTCGGAACCTCTTCAGAATCGCGTTGGCCAGTGTAACCGCCGTCAGCGACAGCTGTTTCGGCGTCGGATGGTCTGACGGCACTGTTCATGAACCGATGAGCGCCAACGAGGACGCCGTAGAGGCCGAACAGCGCCACCCAGACGATCACGCCGACCTGGCTCGGCGAAAGCTTATTCGGCGCTTCTATCGGGCCACCAAGCGGCCGAATTTCGCTCACACCTGAATCAATCTCTATCTCCTCGCTCGTCGGTTCTCCGTGCAGTGCGATGTACCACATCGGCAGTAACACTAGTGTGACGAGCACTCCAATGACGAGGGTCTCTCGTCTCACTATTCGTCCCTCACCCTATTTGTTGTCATGTGTCACACCCCCGTGTCGGTTTCCGCACCTCTACTTATCTGCACATAGTGCGAAAACGCCGGGATAAGGACTCACTATGAGCGGTATTATACGTTGGCCCTCTATATTCCGGTGGTTTAAGTAGCCCAAGGAGAGGATCTGGGAGCAACGATTTATGGAAATTCGGAAAGTAGAGATAAACCATGGGTGGGGAGACCATCTTTGCTGAAGTAAAGATTCGAAATCCAAGCGTATGTCAAGTCGCCTCAACGTCCGAACTGGCTGGGGCAGTGAACGGCGTCTCGCGAACCGTGCTTGCAAACGGCGAGGGGAACATCACCGAGGAACTGGAGGTTGAGAACGCGCCATCCGACGTCGACCTGCACGCCGACCCCGTTGACGAGGCTAACGGCGTGTTTCGGCTACAGCGTCCGGCCGGCCAACGGTGTCCCTGTGAGCTCATCGAGCAGCACAATTGCCCGGTTCGGGACATCCATGCAAACGGTGGACAGCTTTCGTTGACGTTCTACGCGAAGAATCTTCGGACGGTCGAGCAGGCCGTAGCCGACATCAAAGCTACCTCCGACGGAGTTCACCTCAATCGACTCTACCAGTCGGACGGCAAAACCTCACAGGAGCTAGTCTACATCGACCGGGGATTGTTCACTGACCGACAACGTGAGGTTCTCCGGGCTGCTCACAAAATGGGGTACTTCGGCCATCCGAAAGAAGCAAACGCGGGTGAAGTCGCTGCCTCACTGGACATCGCCACGACCACATTTGTTGAACACCTCTCAAAAGCCCAAGAAAAACTCCTCGAGTGCTTGCTCGGTGAATAGCCCTGTGTCTAAAATCTCCTTTAATTACACTATTCAATTATTTAATTCACGTGCGAAGATATATTAGTCAGGGCAAAATTTACTCGTTGGATTCCCGTTGAACTCACAGAAAGAAGGACGAGAGGCAGAAACGACAGGTCAACGAAGCTCAGCACTGGAACGAGCGAGTGGTGAATTCGCTCGTGTTTACCGCTTTACTGGTCTGCATAAGCGTTGACAAATCCACGGCGAAGTACCGTGAGTAGAAGATATGTTTCGTATTTTTGATTTCGACAGTGCTCACACGGGGCCATCTGGTCAGCGATTCGCTCGATGTCTCCACCGTATTCGTCTAGGAACTCGTCGATGAGCGGCTCCAGCCGAGGCCCCATCCAGTCGGCCATTCCGGCGATCTTATCACGGAATTCCTCCGGAATAGCGTAGGAGAGGATGATAGTGTTCGCTCGGTAGAACTTCAGCGTTCCACCGCGGCGTTCCTCCATTCGCTCGACTTCAACGAGACCGGCATCTCGTAATTCGTTGATGTGGTGACGGATCGTGTTCACCGTCCGCTCGACACCGCGGCTGCCGAGTTCGTCGTGAACCTCCTCGACGGTCATCGCCTGTTCTGCAAGCATATCGAGAATCATCGCTCGAAGGGGTTCGTCAACCGTTTTCGATACGTCGGTGTCCCGCACGACGATGTCAGTCAGTTCCACATCGGATTCGAAGCTACTCATCGGAGTAGACTTCGTGACGCATCGTAAAGTACGGACGGTCACTGCGACCGCTCAAACGGGTCGTCGAACCGGTCAAACACCTCCTTCCACCACCCAAACATATAATTTGAGTAATACTTACCTCCAGCAGGGGCGTACGTGAGAGTGAGGAGAGCCACGATGACCCAACACACCCAGTTCCGCGTCATGGATTTCGACTGCCCGACCTGTGCGAGCACCGTCGAGCGTGCCTTGAAGCAGACGAAGGGAGTTGAGCACGTCGAGGTCCACTACACGACCGGTCGCGTCGAGATTGAGTACGACCCCAACGTGGCTGACCCGGCCGACTTCGAGACCGCCATCGAGAACCAGGGGTACACCCCCCAGCCCGCGTAAGTGGGGATTCCACGTCCATGAACGCCCAAGAGTACTACCGCAAACATCGCAAGGCCGTCGTCACTGCGACGAGCGGCCTCCTGTACGCTGGCGGCTGGAGTCTCGGCTACGCCACCGGGTACGACACCGCGAGCGCGCTCGTCCTCGTCCTCGCAGCAGTGGTCGGCGGGTACGACATCGCAAAGAACGCCTACTACGAACTCCAGAGCCGGACGGTCGGTATCAAGACGCTCGTGACGCTGGCCGCAATCGGTGCCATCGTCATTGGGGAGTACTGGGAGGCTGCGGCCGTTGTCTTCCTGTTCAGTCTCGGCAGCTACCTGGAGGGGCGGACGATGCGCAAGACCCGCACCGCCCTCCAGGAACTGCTCGAACTGACGCCGAACACGGCGCTCATCCGCCGTGACGGCAAAGAGGTCGAAGTTCCTGCCCGCGAGGTCGAGGAGGGCGAGACAGTCATCGTCAAGCCCGGGGCGAAGATCCCAGTCGACGGCGAGGTCATAGACGGCGAGAGTGCCGTCAACCAGGCACCGGTCACTGGCGAGAGCGCGCCCGTCCACAAGACCGCCGGCGACGACGTGTTCGCAGGGACGGTGAACCAGGAAGGTGCGCTCGACGTCGTAGCGACGGGCACGGGGTCGGACACGACGCTTCAGCGCATTATCCGCCGGGTCGAGGAGGCCCAGGAGGCCCAGGCCCCGACCGAGCAGCTCATCGATCGCTTCGCGCGTTACTACACGCCCGCGATCATCCTGCTCGCCGTCGGTTCGTACGTCGTCACCCGTGACGTGCTCATGGCGCTCACCCTGCTCGTCATCGGATGCCCGGGTGCACTCGTCATCGGGCCACCCGTGAGTATCGTCTCGGCCATCGGCAACGCCGCCCGCAACGGCGTCTTGATGAAGGGCGGCGAGCATCTGGAACGCGCCGGCAAAATCGACCTCGTCGCGTTCGACAAGACCGGAACGCTCACGAAGGGCGAGACGACCGTCGCCAGTGTCCAGGGCTTCGAGTACGACGCCGAGGAGGCGCTCCGCCTGGCTGGCATCGCCGAGAAGAAGAGCGAACACCATCTTGCGGACGCCATCCTCGACGCGGCCCGGGACGCCGACGTCACGGGGAGCGTTACTGCCGACGGGGGCAGCGTCGTCGAAACGGTACCTCTCCCGGATCCGGATGATTTCGAGGTCGTCGCGGGGAAGGGCGTCGTCGCCCACTACGACAGTCAAGAAATCGTCGTCGGGAACCGAGCACTGCTCAACGAGCGCGACATCGCCGTTCCCGAGGACGTCGGTGCGTACGTCCGTGAGCGCGAGGAAGCCGGCGAGACGGCGGTCCACGTCGTCCGCGACGGGAGGGTCATCGCCGTGATCGCCCTGCGTGACGAACTCCGCGAGGCAGCCCCCGGCGTCGTGCAGGCGTTGAAGGACATCGGGGTGCGGACCGTGATGCTCACCGGCGACAACGAGCGGACGGCTCGCGCAGTCGCCGACCAGGTCGGCATCGACGACTATCGCGCCGAACTCCTCCCCGAGGAGAAGCAGGCCGCCATTGAGTCGTTCCGCGGGGAGGGGTACGTCGTGGCGATGGTGGGTGACGGTATCAACGACGCGCCGTCGCTGGCGACCGCCGACGTCGGCATCGCCATGGGCGCTGCGGGCACCGACACCGCCATCGAGACGGCGGACATGGCGCTGATGGCCGACGACCTCGAACGCATCCCCTACGCGGTCGGACTGAGCAAGGCGACGCGCCGGAACGTCCGCCAGAACGTCGGGATTGCGGTCCTCACGGTGACCGTCCTTCTGGCGGGCGTATTGACGAGTAACGTCCACCTCGCCGGCGGGATGCTCGTCCACGAGGGCAGCGTCCTGCTGGTTATCCTCAACGGGATGCGCCTGCTGCGGTACTGACTATCGACTACGCCACACTCCACAACCAACCTATCACACCCCACAAAGATGAACGAAACTACCTACCAGAGCGACCTGACGAACTGGAATGTCGAATACGAGGATGTCGAACCCATTCGCATCCGCGATCCCGTCGCCGAGGCGTTGACCGTCCTGGAGCCGGGCGAGCCGTTCGTGATCAGCTACGCGGATGTAGTGAAGGAGGCCGGCCATTCCTGCCCGACAGCGTCAGGTGCATTTCGGATCATCCAGCTCGGGCTTGCGGCACTCTACCCGGACGAGTACCCCGTTCGAGGCGACGTCGAGGTGACCACCGGCGGGCCGAAGTCCGACGCGACCTACGGCGTAATGTCCCGGATCATCTCGTACGTTACGGGTGCTGCCGAGGAGGACGGCTTCGGCGGGCTAACCGGCGGCTACGGCGATCGGAAACACCATCTCCACTTCCAGAATGCCGACGAAGCCGAACCCACGTTCACGTTCGAGCGAACCGATACTGACGACGTCGTTCAGGTCACCTACCACGTCGGAAACGTACCGAGCGCTGGTCCCACCACGCAGTATCTGGAAAAACTGATCGATGGGACCGCGACTGACGAGGAGCGGACAGCGTTCGCGGAGGCGTGGCACGGTCGCGTTCGAGTGGTCTTGACCGACGACGACCTGTTCACGGTTACACAGGTGGAGTAACCGGTAGCCGACGGCAGCTACGTTCTGGCCAGGCACCGCGTTTTTCTATTGTTCCGTCGTATTGCGAACGTATGCCCTAGTTCGAGCGTGGAGCCCCGGACTGCGAGTTCCTCGTACGCGCGATAGATGAAAAGCGAAGCGAAATTATTGAAATCGTCCAACGACACGCCGAAGAGAAGCACGACCGGACCGTTGACGAGAATCGAGTTAGAGAACGAATCGAACCGTAGATATCTCGCTGTGCCAGTGTAATCGGCAGACTGAAGAATAGAGGGAAGGAGCAGCGAATGAACGCGAGCGCGATAGCACACGGAGTTGATGGGGCACTGCGCTTTTGTCAGGGGGTGACCACTACTCATTCAACGAAGAAGGTGGGAGGTGCCTCGGGACTGATTTCGTGCATAGGGTAGTCTGTGAGATTTCGAGGTTGATGGATGTCGTCCGCTCCCGCGCAGATTAATCGAAAATCAACTCATCTTGTGGTTTCCACAGTGCGGCTGACATCTGTTGGCGCGTCTACTCCGTGGAAAGTGTTCGCCTGTATATAAATACTCTAAGAGAGTAGGCCTTCTTCCGAGAAATCACCGGGATGATTCCGCATCACTCAAACAACAGTGCATTACCATCTACTAATAGAATGAGACCTCCATTGGTCTGTTACCAAACCCTTGCGACGGTTCCGTCGGCGGAAGGTTACTAAGGAACGCCGTCAATGTGAGGAAAATGGCCACAGACTCGCTTACTCCCACCCAACGCAAAACGCTTGCCGCCTTCGATGGTTCAGGAACACCACGTACGACGATGGAGGTGGCCGAGCATCTCAATCTTGGCCGTCGGAGCACATACGGCCGATTAGAGCGCCTCGTCAATCACGGGCAGCTTAACACTAAAAAAGTCGGTGCGAGCGCACGTGTTTGGTGGCGCCCAGTATCATCCTCCTCAGCCACCCACACCAAAGACTCGGTCGACAGGCTAGTAGCTGAGTCGATAACCGACGACGTACTCAACCGCATCGAAGTAGGCGTGTTCATCCTTGACGAGAACTTCGACATCGTCTGGATCAATGACGCAACAGAACGGTACTTTGAGCTTGACCGTGAGCGGGTGATCGGCCGGGACAAACGCCAGCTCCTCGACGAGCGCATCGCGACAGTCGTTGATAACTCGGTGATGTTTGCCGAAACAATCCGTGATACGTACGACGGTAATACCTATCTCGAGCATTCTGAGTGGCAAATTACAGCTGATGACGGGTGCAACGAGCGGTGGCTCGACTACTGTAGCAAGCCAATCGAGTCTGGGGCGTACGCTGGTGGGCGGGTTGAACTCTACTACGATATTACCGACCGGAAAACCTCAGACCAGGCATTAGCGAGCGACCAAGTACTCTTTGAGTCGATGAACAGTGCCAGTAAGGATGCCACCAGCACGGCGGATACCACTGAACGGCTCTGGTGAATCGCTAGACAGCGTCGACTTCAACCGTTAGAACTAGGAAGTTGAAGCGGGAAACCGTCGATGATCCATGTCTAAGATCTCCCGCGTCACGAGCAAAGCGATTCGATTGGCTAAAAATGCTGTCGATGGGCGAAGCGAAGTCGCCGACTACGCCCTCGTCTCGCTGCACTGTCTGCGGGTTTACCTTGATAAGTCCTACCGAGACAGCCTTGATTTGCTGAGCGAGATGCCACAAATTCTTGCTGAGATCGGCCTTGACGAGGCCAATCTCCCACACCACTCCACGTTAGTAAAGGCCTTTGACAGACTCAAAACAGCACTCTGGCGAGTGCTGCTGCGCCTGTCGGCGCAGTTGCACGACCCGAGCGGTCACGCCGCCATCGACGCCACGTTCTTCGACCACCGCTCTGTCTCGTCGTACTACCGCCAGCGGTCAGGAAGCACGGTTCAAACGCTGAAAGTTACGACAGTAACCGACCGAGAGTCACTTGCTGTTCTTGACGTCCATATCTCGGCCCGGTGGAAACACGATACGAAGACTGGGCCGCAGGTCGTCGCCGGAACGCGGACGACCTGCTGTCCGTGGCAGCTGACAAAGCTTTCCACAACTGGCACACGAAGTACGAGTTCTACGCCCTCGGTGTCGATCCACTCATCTTACAGCGTGGATCGACACCGCTTACGATAGGACATAACGCGCTTATCCGGGCAGAAGGCTATTCTCAGCGCTGGATGGCCGAAATCGTACTCGACAACGAAGCGCTCGCTCGGCGCGCCGAGCGAGCGCTGGGCTGGTATCGCCAGTTTTGTGAAATCGTCCTGATATTCGCCATCTCTAACATAGAACCGCTCTGTGAGCCGCTCTAACCGTGACTCAGCATCTATTCAACACAGCAGTTGAATTACGGCTGATACAAATCACATCCCAATCGCCCGAAAACTGGCCGACAGCAGTATACTCTCTCATCACACACTACCGGTAATGGTCGGAACGACCGTGAGGGCCGCACTCCCCGCTGATGACTTCGTGTTGGGTCACACACTCCATCACCTCGAAACAGTTACGCTCGACATCGAAAATGTAATCGCCGGTGTGCAAGCGTGTCTGATGCCACTCGTTTGGGTCGGGACGACCGACCGCGAGCTGATCGAAACCGCATTTGCTGCAGATGACAATGTGAGTGATTTTGAGTTGGTCGGCGCATTCGACGGTGAGTGTCTCTATCAGTTAGAGTGGAACGAGCAAATCGAAACCCGAATTCAAACACTCGTCGAAAACTGCATGATTCTCCGGGCGACAGGGAGCGACGGGAAGTGGAATCTGCGGCTATTGTTCACTGACCACGATGATGTGTCCACAACGTTCGACAATTGTGACCAGCAAGAAATGGGATTTGAGATCCAACAGATTCGGGAGCTCAATGAGGGACGCCACGACCGATTCGACCTCACACAGAGCCAACGTGAGACACTCAAACAGGCCTATGAAGACGGATATTACTCGATTCCACGAGAGGCAACTGCAGATGATCTCGCAGGCGACCTCGGCATCACACACCAAGCGGTCTCGGAACGACTCCGCCGAGGCCACGAAAGCCTCGTAAAAACCATGCTCTTCGTCGACGGATCAACAGAATCTTCCCAGCACGATTCGCTCGAAGAGTGATTTCAGTCAAGGAGCGAAGCGCGTGCTCGTCGCAGTATTCACCACGGAAAGAAAGAGGAACTGTACGTTTCGTCACCCTGCGGTCCACGTCATCGAACCGTCCCACGCTTGGTACCGGGTAGTGACGTATCGATGGTTTCTGCGCGTGCCTTGCCGTTTCTGACTTCCGTCGCCGACATACACTCCAAACAGCCGAATACCACATCATCGTTATTCCCGAAGACGCGGGCGAACTCCGAGGTGATGAACGAGCCACAGTTCTGACACCGCCGTTCGGTGCCACCCGCGTTGGTTCGTGTTGCGTGTTGTGATTGAGGCATAACTGAGAGCGTCCTCAAATGTTATTTACTCGTTGGTGGGATTCGGTACCACACTGAGTGCACTCCGTGATGCGATACGGTTCCCGCGAGAATGCAGCGTTCTTCTCTTTCTCACTCTCGGTGATAAGCTCGACCGAGACGCGGTGGTGGGTCTGCTTCGCACAGTTGTCGCACTGTTCCGTCGTTTCGTTGAACGCCGACTGTGTCGTTGCCATGGTGACGTGCTGTGGTGATTGACTCGGTTTGCGCGTTGTGCGGGTGTGCAGGCGTATTTCCCTGCACTCGAGTGGATACCCGTTTCCGACACCCAGTCGGTCTATTCGTTGCATATGCAGGGTATTCTTTTGTGTCTCTTTTTGACCGACAGAATTGTCGCCGTCTTTTCGGTGGACGAGAGTGGTGCCAGTATCCTTTCGGTGCTCGCGATGGTACTCTCCAATCGAGTAGCCGCTCTAACCGGGTGACCGGCACATGAGAGACATAAATGACACACCAGCAACGGTCGTTGAACTGCTCGATGAGCCCCGCTGCCAGGACGTTCTCTGTTATCTTCGCCAACAGGAACGTCCAGTCCCACTCGCCGAATTGACGCGGAAGATCGCACGGTGGGAGTCAGACCAGTCCGCTTCTGACGTGCCCGATGGTCGGTTGGAAGATGTCTCTGCGTCGCTCCAGCAGGAACATCTTCCGACACTCATCGAAGTGGGATTGATCGAGCGCCAGCACAATAGCGGCGAGGAGTATTTCACGACCACCGAGAAAGTCGAGACCATCGAATCGAATCTGCAGCCACGATCCGAATTGGGGCCGACAGAGTATCGCGTCGAATAACTCTGACTGCTAATTGATACAAGATGTCTACTCACCGAGACCGTGGATGGTAGAGCTTTGTGATGCTGATGAGAGGTTACTGACCGGCATCGGTGGCTTCGCCGCCCTTCGTCGCATCACTACGGCTGTCGTCCTATTACGGGAGGTAGTGTAGCACTTCACTTCAATTGGGCGAGCAACTATACCCTGTCGTGCCAAACGGTTACACACGATGGTATCCTCGTCCGACCGTATCCCCGTCACCGTCGTTAGCGGCTACCTCGGAGCGGGCAAGACTACCTTGCTCAACCACCTCTTGGCGAACCCCGGAAGTCACGAACTCGCAGTAATCGTGAACGATATGGGAGAAATCAATGTGGATGCTGAACTGCTATCTGACGATGGGGATGACGGTATCGTCGACCTCTCAAACGGCTGTATCTGCTGTCGGCTCCGCGACGACCTGCTGACGGAGGCGCAACGATTAGCTGCGGAGCGCTCGTTCGACCACCTCGTGATTGAGGCATCCGGCATCAGCGAACCAATTCCGGTCGCGCAGACATTCACCCAGGGGACGGACGAATCGGCGGTGGATCCGACCGAACGATTTCGCCTGGATACGATGGTTACTGTCGTCGACACCTACGGATTCTGGAAAGAATTCGATTCTGACGCCTCACTGCCGGAGCAAGTTGATTCACCTCGTAATCGACCAATGGCCGAGGTAATCATTGATCAGGTCGAGTTCTGTGATGTCCTCCTCCTGAACAAATGTGATATGGTGCCTGACGACGCACTCGACGATGTCGAAGCTATCTTGGCGGAACTGCAGCCACGGGCGACGTTTCTGCGGACAACTCACTCTCGAACCGACCCATCCGAGGTACTTGACACCAATCGGTTCGACTTCGAGCAAGCACAACAGACAGTCGGATGGAAGCGTCAGCTCAGGGCTTTCAGCGACCACACCGATGACGGTGACAGTGCAGACGGAAGAGGGATATCCCACGACCACGAGGAGGGCCACGACCATGCTGTGTCCCTTGCAGATCGTCACGGCGTCACTTCATTCGTCTACGCCCGCCAGCAACCATTTCACCCCGGTCGGTTCGCGACGTGGCTCACGGAGTGGAATACGAATGTGGTCAGGGCCAAGGGCTTTTGTTGGGTCGCCGGACGCACCGATGTAGTCGGTCTCAGTACGGCAGGGCCGGCGGTGCAGGCTGGTTCCATCGGGACGTGGGACGACGAGCAGGATACGCGCCAAACCCGACTGGTGTTCATCGGGCGTGGCCTCGAAGAGAACCGAATTCAGGCCGAACTCGACGACTGCCTCGCTACCGACGACGAACGAGACGCCGCTGATGCACTCGATGACCCATTTCCGATAGACATCGTCACTGCGTGACCTGGTCGCGGAGGTCGTCCCATGACTCATAGAAGCCGTGCGTCGACTGTGACTGTTCACCGGAAGCGACAGTTTCCTGATAAACGTCGTCGTACTGAAGGAGGGCAGTCCAGCCGTCCTCCCGGTATGTACAGTAGATACACATACTCATCCCTGGTTACAAGGTGAGCCCACATAACGATATGTTTGGTTTTTCCCCGAATTCGTTGGGGCCCGCAAAATCCCCGTATCTGCCATAGCAGTTAATGCAGTGGCTAAGGGTAGCTAGCATAGTTAGTATGGTCGAAACCTGTCCAGTGTGCGACTCCCGGATCAACACCACCGTTCCGACGGCCGTTACTGAATACAACGACGAGGAGTATCACTTCGAATCGGCAAAATGCAAGGAGTTCTTCGAAGAAAGCCCAGAAGAATACGTGTGAGCTGTCGGACGTACGACAGACGGGGTGAATCGCTCCAGAGACATGCCACGTGACATTTGTCTCGACCGCCTGGAAACCCAGTCAGCGCTGAGGCGATGATACGCTCAAAAATGGATTCGCTCATCTGTAGAAGTCAGTACTTAGGATCTGCTCGAACCAGTCGTCGGTGTTGAGGATCCAGCCCAAGAAGTTTAGATAGCCCTGTAAGTGGTGTTTTGAGACGCCTCGGAACCT
>NZ_JBPEHH010000064.1:0-24200 GCF_054177595.1 Haladaptatus ordinarius
CTACTTAATGATACAGATTTACGCTGAATATCCGGCCTGCCATCGGCGGTGGACTCTGGAGGAGTTGTCGGATTCACTCCCGCCGTAAACGGCGGGATTCTCTCCTAACAGACAGATAGCTCCCCGTCGTCATCGCTTCCAGGGTGGTTCCTCGCGGTTCAGGAAAGCTTCGAGCCCCCGCTTTCCCTCCTCCGTCTGGGTTCGCTGGACGAGACGCTCGCCAGCGTTCCGAAGCCACGCCGAGAGGAGGGTCTCTTCCATCCCCGTCCACAGTTCCTTCATCGCGGCGACCGAACCGGGGGCGGTGGCGGTCGTCTCGCGGGCGAGTTCGCGGGCGACGTCTTGCACCTGCCCGTCGCTCACGGTGAGGTTCACGATGCCGGCCGCTTCGGCCTCGGTCGCGTCGAGGCGGTTTCCGGTGAGCGAGAGTTCGAGGACGTCTTTCTTGCCGAGACTCAGCGCGCCGTAGGTCAGCCCGATGGGTGGCAACGCACCGATACGCGCTTCCGGAAGGCCGAACTCACTTCCGTCCGCTGCGACGCCGAGGTCACAGAGCAGGACTATCTCACACCCGCCGCCGGTGGCGACTCCATCGACCTCCGCGATGGTCGGCTTGGGATGCGTTCGAAGCGCCTCCGCCGCCGGAAGGAGGGTTTCGTGGACGAGCGTTTCGGCCTCCTCGACCGAGTCCAGATCGTGCAACTCGCCGATGTCGTCCCCTGCACAGAACGCCCGGCCAGCCCCGCGAACGATGGTCGCCCGCACGTCGTCGTCCTCGGCAGCGCGTTCGAGCGCGCGCTGGAGACCCGTCCAACTCTCCGTCGTCATCGCGTTCAGTTTCTCCGGGCGGTTCAGCGTGACGTACGCGGCGAATTCGCGACGTTCGTACTCTATTGGGCCGAAACTCGTCGTCTCGTACGACCACTCGTAGAACCCCTCGCCGCTCTTCGTGCCGAGTCTCCCGTCCTCGCCCATCGCTTCGAGTCGCGGATGGGGGCGATACTCCTCCCAGCCGGTTTCGGCGTGCAGTTCCGTCAACCGCTCTACGATGCGGTCGACGCCGTACTCGTCGGCGAACGAAAGGAGACCGCGTGGCCAGTTCATCCCGACCTCGACGGCGCGGTCGATTTCCGCCTTCGTCGTCACGTCGTTGTCCAACAGCCACACCGCCTCGTTGACGGCGGGTGCCATCATCGAGAGGGGGTCGAACTCGTAGCGTCGGTTGCGCGGAACGTCGACCCGCGAATACGCGCCCGGTTCGGGATACTCGTAGAACCCGCTCCCGGTCTTCATGCCGAACGCTTCGGCGTCGTACCTCTCCTCGACCACGTCCGGTACGTGGAGGTCGACGTCGCGGTTTCGCATCGAGTGGGCCGCGAGCCGAAAGACGTCGATACCGCTGAAATCGAGGAGTTCGAACGGCCCCATCCGGAACCCGAGTCGACGGACGGCGGCGTCGATGACGTCCGGTTCGTGGTAGCCAGCGTCGTACTGGCGGAGTGCTTCGGTCCAGAATCGGACGTTGATTCGGTTCAGGAGGAAGCCCGGAACGTCCCGTTCGACGAGGATGGGCGTCTTCCCGAGTCGTTCGCCGAGTTCGCGGGTCAGTTCGAACGTCGCATCGGCGGTCCGTTCGCCGCGGATGATTTCGACGACGTCCATGAGTTGTACGGGATTCGAGAAGTGCATCCCGACGACCTGTTCGGGGCGGTCCGTCGCCGTCGCGATCTCCGTTATCGGGAGGGTGCTGGTGTTCGTCGCTAGCACGGCGTGGGGTGGCGCGTGCTCGTCCGCGTCCTCGAATACCGTTCTCTTGACGTCGACGTTCTCGGGGACGGCTTCGACCACGAAGTCGGTCCGTTCGAGCGCCGGTCGCTGGTCGGTCGTCAGTTCGAGGTGGTCGAAGACGGTCGTAGCGTCGACGTCGAGACGGTCGACGCTCGCCTCTATCTTTCGTCTCGCACGGTCGAGGACGTCCTCGTCTACGTCCACCAGCGAGACGTCGTACCCACTCGTCGCGAACACCTGCGCGATGCCGTGGCCCATCGTGCCAGCGCCGACGACCGTCACGTGCTGGACGTCCTCAGCGTCCATGGCCGACACCCGCGTTCGTTCGGAACTCCGCCGTCCATTCCACGCGATGCTGAGCCGTCGACGTCGAGTGAGGTCTGGTATCGGCCACCATGTATCTCGTTTCCACATCACGAGAGGTCGGCAAAACGCTTTCCCAACCCGTCGAAACCGTTGGGCGGGTTTTCCGTGTGTCCGACCGACCCGGTCGGTCGCGTGCTGACGGACGCTGGACGAAAAAATACCGTGCCGAGCGACGAGACGAAAGAATGGAGTCTCTCGGGGCGACGACGTGATTATCGTCGGGACGCCGACGGTGATGGGTCGTCGCCGCCGTTCAGAATGCGGTCGACCAGGTCGTCGATGTCAGGCACACTCTCGTCGTCAGTCTCGTCCGACGGATAGTGTGGAAGTGGTGCCATTGGTATCGCCTCCGTCTGCCACTCGTGGCTGGTGAAAGTTAATGATTGGGTCGCGCCGGTCGCACGCGACGGTACCGGCGTCCTCGTTCCCGACGATGCACACGGCAGACCCGAGCGACGCCGCCCGGTCACCGATTCGAGTCGTGGCCGACTAACCGGTCGACGAGGTCCGCAGCGACGCCAAAATCACGGAGGACGCTGTCCGTGTGTTCCCCGTGACCGGGGACGGTCGTCGGGACCGACTCGACCGACGAACTGCGAGCGGGGAAGCCGAGACGGGGCGGAGCGTCCGCCCCGGTCACGACCATATCACGACGTTCCGTCTGTGGGTCCGAGAGCGCCTCCGTGACGGTGTGGACGCCACCGACGGCCGTGTCCACACCTTCGAACTCGTCGCGCCACGCGTCGAGCGATTTCGATGCGAACACCGTTTCGAGCGTCTCGCGGACGGCAGACCGAACGGCCGGGTCGTCGCTCAGGTGGTTCTCGACGAGTTCGGGGTGGTCGATGGCCGAACAGAGCTCCTGCCAGAACTTGGGTTCGAGCGCGGCGACCGTGAGGTACCGTCCATCCGCAGTCCGGTAGACGTCGTAGCACGGGAACTTCCCCGTGAGCATCGTCTCGCCCGGGCGGGGGGTATCGCCGGCGAGTGCTGGCCCGGCGAAAATCTGTGAGAACGACAACATCACGTCCGTCATCGCGACGTCGACGTGCAACCCTCCCGACCCCGTCTCGCGTGCGAGCAACGCGCTGACGATACTGAACGCCGAAAAGAGGCCACTGGCCATGTCGACCATCGGATAGCCTGGAATCGTCGGTTTCGACGCCTCGTCCGGGCGCGTCATATCGAGGAGGCCGGTGAGAGCCGCGTAGTTCAGGTCGTGCCCGGCGCGGTCTGCGTACGGACTCTTCTGCCCGTAGCCCGTGAGAGAGACGTAGATTAGCTCCTCGTTTACCTCCGAGAGCGTCTCGTAATCCACACCCAGTCGTTCGGTGACGCCGGGACGAAAGGTTTCGAAAACGACGTCTGCCTCCGCGACCAGTTCGTAGAACGCCTCTCGTGCGGTCTCGTCTTTCAAGTTCAGGGTCACGCTCAGTTTCCCCCGATTCACCGCCTCGAAGATCTGGCCGGTGTTGCTCTCGCCAATCGACCCCATCTGTCGCGCGTAATCACCGACGTCCGGGTCTTCGACCTTGATCACCGTCGCGCCGAGGTCGGCGAGCAGTTGTGTCGCATACGGTCCGGGTAACAGTCGAGAGAGGTCGAGGACGCACACGTCGTCGAGTCGCATGTGAGAAAACTGGCGGAAGAGAACTAAATCGTTCGGGGTGCCGTACGTTTCAAGCGAGTCGGGTGAGATGGTGTGAACATGGTCGCCTCCGGAGTTATCGACGCACACGTCCACCTGATGCCACCCCGATTGATGGCGGCGATACGCGATTCGCTCTCCCGCGAGGCAGGGTGGACGTTCGACCATCCGGTCGAACGAGACGCGATGGAGACCGCGTTACGGTCGGCGGGTGTCGAGCGCTACTTCGCGCTCCCGTACGCACACGAAGCGGGGATGGCCGCCGACCTGAACGAGTGGGTGCTCGGCGAGGCCACAGACTCCGACATGGCCGTCCCGTTCGCCACCGTCCACGGCGACGACGACGTTGCGACGGTCGTCAGGGAGGCGTTCGAGGCGGGCGCACGCGGGCTGAAATTCCAGTGTCCAGTGCAGGAGTGTGGCCCGGCGGACCCGCGACTGACATCGGCGTTCGAACTCGCCGCCGAGTACGACCGGCCCATCCTGTTTCACGCCGGAACCGCGCCGATGTTCGAGGAGAGCCCACACGTCGGTGCCGATCAGTTCGCCCAGTTCGTCGCGTCGTTCCCGGAAGTTCGCGCGTGTGCGGCACACATGGGGGCGTACGAGACGACCGAGTTTCTCGAATTCGCGCGACGACACGACCAGGTCTTCCTGGATACGACGATGGCACTCTCGCCGCGAACGGTGGAGTTCATGGGCTTCGACCCGACGACGATATCGAACGAAGCGTTGACGGCACTTTCTTCCTCCATCATGTTCGGTTCGGACTTCCCGAACGTCCCGTATCCGTACGCGGACGAACGACGCGGATTGCTCGACCGCGACCTCTCAGATTCGACGTATCGAGCACTCTTCTCCCGAACCGCGGAACGATTCCTCGGCGAGGAGCGATAGGCCATATTTTCGAACCGTTATCGGATATCACCACGACCTCAACTACCGATTCTCAGCGGGTGGGAAATGACGCCAGAACTGTATATTTATTCGACGTCTCTACAGATGCCACTTCGGTGGGGGAGTAGGTATGTCACAAACTACAGCAACAGAAGTCAAAGAACAGATGCGTAAGGGAATGAATACTATCTGGAACGAGGGAAATCTCGGATACATCGACGACCAGTACGCCGAGGACTTCGTCATGCACGACATCACCGAGGGACAGGATATCGAAGGCAAGGACGCCTACAAGGAGTACGTGACGGACATCCTCACGGCGTTTTCGGATTTCGAAGTCTGGCCCGAGGACATTATCATCGGTGACGAGAACAAGGCCGTCGTTCGATACACGTGGCGGGGAACGCACACAGGGCCAATGGATGGCATCGAGCCGACGGGACGAACGGTCGAGACGAGCGGCGTGGCAGTGTTCCGCTCTGAAAGAGACGAGCTGGCCGAAGCGTGGTTCTACGACGACATGTTCGGCATGTTCCGCCAACTCGGCCTTCTCCCAGAAGCGTTCGATCAGTAATAGGATACCGGCTATTTTTTCCATCAGATGAAATCGGCGTAATTCGACAACGAACGGAACATATGTGGAGCGGTAACAAGAGGCGAAATACTTACGCCATCCGATAAAGTTGACTCGAACGTCCATTCATGAAGGTGGAAATGACGACACTGGATTTCCTCGACCGCGCCGTCGATCTCTACGACGATGTGGTCGGTGTCATCGCGGACGACGGCACGGAGTACACGTACGCGGAGTTCAACGACCGCGTCAATCGGCTGTCGAACGCACTAGGCGATTTCGGTATCGAACAGGGAGACCGCGTGGCGATGCTCGCCTCGAACACGCACTACTTCCTCGAAGCGCTGTACGCAACCAACCAACTCGGCGCGGTGTACGTCCCGATGAACTACCGACTCGTTCCCGAGGACTACGAGTACATCCTCTCGGACTGCGAGGCGTCAGTCGTCATCGCCGATTACGACTTCGCGGACAAGGTCGAGGAGGTACGCGACTCGATTCCAGCCGAGCACTTCGTCGGCTACGAGGCCGACCGAATTGACGGCGAGTGGATCGATTACACGTCCCTCGTCGAGGAAGCGTCGTCGGAACCACCGGAACGGCCGTCCATCTCCGAGGACGACGACGCGAGCATCAACTACACCTCTGGAACGACCGGCGACCCGAAAGGCGTCGTCCGCACCCACCGAACCGAGCACTGGCACGCGCTCGTGCTCAACCAGCACATGGAGATACGCGACGACGACACGTATCTGTGGACGCTCCCGATGTTCCACTGCAACGGCTGGGGGCACACCTACGCGATTACGGGAACCGGTGGCACGCACGTCTGCCTGCGAAAGTTCACCCCCGAACGGACCCTCGAACGGGTTCGTGAGTACGACGTGTCGTTCATGTGTGGTGCGCCGACCGTCCTCAATCGCATCATCGCACACTACGAGAACGAACCCGACATCGAGACGACGGGTGACCGCGAGGTTCGCATCGCCACCGCCGGGAGCGCACCCGCGACGGCGACAATCGAAACCGTCGAGGACGACATCGGCTGGCGCATCATCCACATCTACGGCCTGACCGAGACGGCACCCATCATCACTACGTCGAACTCACCTCGACGACTCGCCGAGCGCGGCCGTTCGCTCAAGGTGAATCAGGGCAGCGAGACGCTCTGTACCGACGTGCGCATCGTCGACGACGATGGCAACGATGTCACGCCCGACGGCGAGTCGATGGGCGAAATCGTCGTCCAGGGCAACCAGGTGATGGACCGATACCTCAACAAGCCCGAAGCGACCGAAGAGGCGTTCAACGACCGTCTGCCGGGCTACTTCCACACGGGCGACCTCGCCACTATCGACGAGGACGGGATGGTCGCCATCCAGGACCGGAAGAAAGACATCATCATCTCCGGCGGGGAGAACGTCTCCTCGATTGAGGTCGAAGACGTCCTCTACGACCACCCGGACATCGCGAAGGCGGCGGTCATCCCGACGCCGTCCGAAGAGTGGGGAGAGATGGTGACGGCCATCGTGGTCCCGAAACCGGACGCCGACCTCTCGAAAGACGACGTGGAATCGTTCTGCCGCGAGCGACTGGCCGGGTACAAGATTCCGCGCCAGATTCTGATACAGGACGACCTCCCCGAAACCGCCACCGGGAAAGTGCAGAAATACCAGCTTCGAGAAGAGTTCTGGGAGGACGAAGAGCGACTCATCGGCCAGGGGTGACCGGCACCTCCCTAGTGGGTTCGAACGCATTTTTTGGCCCGACTGTTGGGAGAAGTGGACGAACGACGACGTTCGCTCTACGGTCGCCGAGAATCTCGGGACGGTGTGACGTTCTGGTTGAGGCTAAAGAGGTTCGTCGGGTCGTACTCGTCTTTCAGGCGCACCAGTCGTTCGTACGCCGGACCGAAGGTGGTCCGCACCATGTCGTCACCCTCCTCCAGGAGGCCGGGGAAGTTCAGGTAGACCGACCCGTCGGAGAACTGGCGCATGTCGTCGAGACAGTCACAGACCCACGTCACGTTGGCATCGGCTCGGCGTGTCTATCACGATTCGGGAATGAATCTTCTCGCGGGGGCGCTCACACCCGTTCGAACAGTTTGTCTCCGAGTGCGACGCCGATTCCGATGACGAGCCAGAGGCCGAGGACGGCGGCTATCAATACGAGCCAGTGCGGGGCGACGGCCGACGCACCGCCGTGGAGTGGGACGAACTGGAACATCTATGCGTTTTCGGCTGCGTTCTCGTCTCGAACTCGGGTTCCGGTGTGGAGGACATAGACCCCAGCGAGGACGATGAGAAGACTCACGCCAGCCCAGTGAGGGTTGTAAGAGCCGCCTCGAGACAGCGGTTGGTGCAGTCCCAGGATGGCGTGGTCGACGACCACGTCGTACAGGTCGAACGCCCCCAACCCGATAATCGCGGCCCCGAACAGTGGCCGCAAGGCGAGTGGAGCGTCGGTGCGGCGCTCCGATTGCCACAGGAGACCGCCGCCGATACACATGATGGTCACCATGGCTATCGAGAACAGGCCGTCCGCACGGACGTTCGTTCTGAGTCCGTCGAGAGTATCCATCGGGTAGATTCCCGAGACGAGATGGTGCCATTGGAGCACTTGGTGTAACACCAGCACGTCGATGAGGCCACTGAACCCGAATCCGAACACCCCCATCGCGACGAGTGCCCGCCGCGTCACTCCGTCGATCGTCTCTCGTGACCGACCCAGACCTGCGTACGTTCGTTCGTTCACGGTCGTTCGAAAATCACATCCCGACCGACTTAGCCGGTCGGACTGTATACGCAGGCGGTACAAGACACGACCGGAACGCCGACCGTCTGTTCGCCGCAGGTGGGTGGATTCCGACCTCAGGTAGGGGATTCCGGGTCACCCGAGAGAGACCCCTTTCTTCGAGACAGCCTGTTGCCAGACGTACGAGTGGTCCAACAAGCCACCCGTCGTACCGTACTCGTCGAGCCGAGCGTGATATCTGCGAGCCAGCGGCGTTTCGCCACTGACATCTGACCCCTTCTACCTGCATCCGGTGATTTCGACGGGAGCGACGACGCTCGCGGCAGACCCCTCGAAGGTGACAGACGGGACTGTCAGACCAGAGAATTCAGGTTGGTGCCGGTCTAAATTTATACTGTCCCGTGAGGGACGAGAACGTCCGTCGATGTAATGTCTGTGACGCCATCACAGCCGGTGTGGGACACCGACGACTCTCCACACCGTTTCCGTCGCCGTCCACCGACGTGGACACGTCTCACCGTTTCTCACACGACGACCGTCAGGAGTCAGAATCGACGGCCACGAAAGGACGACGATTCGCTTAGAGTGGGACACGCCAATCGCCGGTGAACCACCCTCGTGCTTCGGAAAAGCGTCCCCGGAAGAGGAGGGCGAATCCGATCGTTAGGATGACGAACGGGGCCATCGTGTACGTGATCGCCTTGACTACTACGTATTCGAGGCTCGATTGATACGGGCTCATGATTGTGCTCACGGCCATCGGATGCGATGACCACTCAGGTGCGGAAAAAACCGCATTCCGATAAATGCTTTCTGGAACGTATCACCCCGTTCTGATATTTGCCCCTGTTCGGAAAGGTGGCGGCCCGTGCCGACGAACTGTCGGGGTCGCAGAATCGAACCGTCTCGGTAGCACGCGGTACGAAACTCCCTCGTCGTCACCGACGAGGTCGTGGACTTCGAACCGAAGCTAGACGAGTTTCTCGAATCCCTCGGGCGAGCGTCGGTGGTGTGTCGCCTGTTCGTACGAGTACGCGAGTTCGAAGAGCCGTGGTTCGGCGAACGCTCGACCGAGCAGTTCGACGCCGACCGGGAGTCCATCGTCCGTGAAGTCGGCCGGCACGACTATCGAGGGCAGTCCCGTGTGTGCGGCCAGTTCGCACGGGAGTTCTTCGAAGGGCTGGTGTTCGGGAATCTCGACGGGTGGAATCGTCGAGGGTGGGTACAGGAGCGCATCGAGGTCGTGATCCGCCATCCGCCCGACCGTATCTACCCGGATCTGTCGCCGTCTCACGAGACGCTTGAGATACTCGAGGTTTTCGTCGAGCGTCTCGACGTCCACGTCGAGGATGTGTCCGCCCGTTATGCGAGACGCCACTGGCTCGGCAATCTGGCCCGAATCGACGATTTCCGTCAGCGTGCGGTAGGGGAGTTCGTCGTCCAGTTCCGCCACGTACCGGTCGAGGTCGCGTTTGAACTCGTACTGGAGGACGCGCGCCGACGCCAGAAGTTCCGGGTCGACGACCTCGACGGGGTCGACGACCGTCGCTCCCGCCGCTTCCATCTCGTCGATTGCCGTCTCGACGACGCTGGTCACTTTCCGGGCCGCCGCTTCGGGTGCGCTCTCCTCGTTTTGCAACCCGAAAAATTCTCGTACGACGCCGATTCGTGCGCCTTCGAGGCCGCGTTCGTCCAGGTGGGAGACGTAGCCCTCGGCGGGGACGTTGGCCACGCTCTGGGCCGTGATGGGGTCTTCCGGGTCGTACTCGGTCATGACATCGAGCATCCGCGCGGCGTCCCCGACGGTTCGGGTGATCGGACCCGCGGTGTCCTGTGTCTCACTCAGCGGGACGATACCGGTCCGGCTCAACAGTCCTCTGGTCGGCCGGAGTCCGACCAGATTGTTGAACGCTGGGGGAGACCGGACGGACGAGCACGTGTCAGAGCCCGTGCCGACAGTGCCCAGATTCGCCGCGATAGCAGCGGCGGTGCCGCCGCTCGAACCCGACGGCCGCCGGTCGAGTGCGTACGCGTTCCGCGTCTCCCCGCCGAGGGAACTGATCGTGTCGACGCCGTAGGAGAACTCCTGCAGGTTCGCTTTCGCGAGAACGACGCCGCCGGCGTCACGGAGCTGTTCGACGACGAACGCGTCCGCCGTGGGCACCGACTCTACGAGTGCCTGCGAACCGGCCGTGGTCGGCATATCGTGGGTATCCTGATTGTCCTTGAGGACGATGGGGACGCCGTGGAGCGGGCCGACGAACCCGTCGGTTTCGAACCGCGAGTCGAGTCGTTTCGCCCGCTGGCGAGCGTCTGGATTCACCGTCAGAATCGAGTGCAACGCATCGTCGTACGCGTCGATTCGGTCCAGATACCGCTCGACCAACGCTTCGGCGGTGACGTCTCCTGCCTCAATGGCCGCGTGTATCTCGTCGACGGTGACTTCGACGACGTCGAACGACTCGTTGTCAGTTTTCGGCATTCTTTGTGAACCGTTCCCAACCCAGCACCTAACAACCATCGGTAAGGACACGGGATATCGTTCGGGCCACGCCGTCGGAGAGCGAACCGTTTTTCAGCTGATTGGATAAACGGAGTTCATGGAACGGCTTCGCGAATCGCTGCACGAAGCACCGATCATCGACAAAAACGGCTATCAGTACCTCGTCCATCCGATCAGCAACGGTGTGCCGATGCTCGAACCCGCGCTGTTACGGGAGGTCGTGGTCGGGGTCACGCGCGCGGCCGACCTGGACGTCGACAAAATCGTCGCCCCGGAGGCGATGGGTATCCACATTGCGACTGCTCTCTCACTTCAGACGGACATCCCGCTCGTGGTCATTCGAAAGCGTTCGTACGGTCTCGAAGACGAAGTGGCGCTCCACCAGACGACCGGCTACTCGGAATCGGAGATGTACATCAACGACGTGGACGAGGGAGACCGCGTGCTCATCGTCGACGACCTGCTATCGACGGGTGGTACGCTGGCGGCCATCTGCGACGCGCTCGACGACATCGGTGCGGAGATTGCCGACATCGTCGTCGTCATCCGGAAGGTGGGCGAGACCGCGCTCGACGAGACGGAACACGAAGCGACGAGTCTCGTCGACATCAGCGTCGACGACTACGAGGTCACTGTTCACTGACAGGGGACGGACGCCGACGTGTCTTCGACGCGTCGTTCGATGCACGATTTTGCATACTTCGGGCCACTCGGCCGTCGGATATGCGCTCGAACGCGAAACTATTATTGAGGGTGGTCTTTTCGTACCGAGTATAGATGTCAACCGAAACGGACGGGGAGATCGAACTCGAGTACGAACTCGACGACCGCCCACCGTGGTTCAAATCTATCCTGCTGGGCTTACAGCACGTCTCGGTGATGATCGTTCCAGCCACGGCCGTCGCGTTCATCGTCGCGGGTGCGGTTGGGCTTGGCGCCGCGGATACCACGTACGTCGTTCAGATGGTGTTGTTGTTCTCCGGACTGGCGACTATCGTGCAGGCGTACACCGTGGGACCGGTCGGGTCGCGTCTTCCCATCGTCATGGGAACGAGTTTCACCTTCGTCGGCGCGGCGACAACCATCGGCGCGAACTACGGCCTGGAGGCCGTCTTCGGTGCGATTCTCGTCACTGGCTTCCTCGTCGAGGGACTGATAGGCTGGCAGTTCGAGCGTATCAGGCCTTTCTTCCCACCGCTCGTGACGGGACTGGTCGTCATCATCATCGGACTCTACCTCGTCCCCGTCGGCATGGATTATTCGGCGGGCGGTGTCGGCGTCTCGGACTACGGGGCGGCACACAACGTCGGTCTCGCCACGCTCGTCCTCTCGGTCGCAGTCGCTCTCAATCTGTTCACCAGCGGACTCACGCGACTCCTGAGTACGCTCGCAGGAATCGCCGTCGGTTACGTCGTCGCCGTCCCTCTCGGCGTCGTGGAGTTCGGGCCGATAGGGACGGCTGCGTGGTTCGCGATTCCACGACCGGGCGCGTTCGGCATCACGTTCGAGCCCATCGCCATGGTCACGTTCGCATTTCTGTTTCTCGTGTCCGCGATGGAAACCGTCGGTGACATGTCTGGCGTCACGGCCGCCGAGGGGAGAAATCCGACCGACCGGGAGTTCCGTGGCGGACTGTTCACCGACGGACTCATGAGTTCGGTCGGGTCGGCGTTCGGCGCATTCCCCGTGACGTCGTTCTCACAGAACGTTGGTATCGTCAACTTCACGGGCGTGATGAGCCGCCACGTCGTCGCTATCGCTGGAATCATCCTGGCGGTACTAGGACTGAGTCCGAAGGTGGGGGCGGCCGTCGCGACCATTCCGAACGCGGTCTTCGGTGGGGCCGTCCTGCTGATGGCCGGGATGGTCGCCGCCAGCGGCGCACGCCTCATCTTCCTGCATACCGACCTCGACCGGCGGAACATGGTCATCGTCGCAGTCTCCCTCGGTCTCGGTCTCGGTGTCGCCACGCGTCCCGAGGCGCTCCAGGGACTCCCCGAAGTCGGTCAGACGTTCTTCGGACAACCGGTCATCACGACTGCGCTGACGGCACTTTTGCTCAACACGTTCGCACCCGGTGACCAGAGCCCGCTCTTCGACGCCTCACCCGACGAGGCGGCCGTCGAATCGTCGGAACGGCCTACTTCCGGCGACGACTGACCCGACGGACACCGATAACGCTCCATCGACCGCGACCGTCCGATCGGCAATCGCTCCTCGAAGTCCGCGGTGTGAGGCTCGTAGAATGGTTCGACGCTCGAATCGCCGGAAGCTTCGTTCTCGTCGGTATCCTCGTCTCGTCTCAGGGGAAGGGGGTGAGTGCAGGGGGAGGGTGACAATGAGATGTTTCCACCGTATTGCATGACTCGTACGTTGGATGTTAGCGTGTTGCAATTCCCCTGCAATCACTTGCTTCATTTATAGTATTAAATTTCTTCCAGTCGCAGAAAAGTGGTGCGCTCGTTGGAACGCGACCGGGGACGACGAGGTGGGTCCTGGAGATTGGGACGCTCGACGACTGCTACGTCGAGGATACGGTTCGGGAACTCCGAAGCCGAACGGGAGAAAAGAGTGGAGTACGCTACGCGACGGAGGACGGTGGAATCGGACGGGACGAGTTCGTCACACACCAACGACGTCAGCGTCCTGCTTTCTTCGACCTGGTGAAGACCGGTCGTCGACGAGTTCTCCCCGTCGGACCTCTCGAAAACGGTGGGTCCGTGCCGATTTCGCGCGAGATACGGGTTCTTCAGGCGGGAAATCGAAGGGATGCAAGTAATGCAGTGTTAGAAAGGATTAATAATGATAAACCCGTTGCACCGAACTGCACTCCATGTACAAGATACTGTGTGAATCCTGTGGGCAGATTGGCTTCCATGCGTCGCGCATCGGAGCGGAATCACGGGCTGAATCGCACATCGACGAAACCAACCATACCTGTTCGATCGAGACGATGGAGACCGCGTAAGTCGGTCGAATCACGTAACTGTATCTCCAGACGCGTTGTACAGGCTTTCTCACCGGCAGCGAACTCTTCGGCGCACCCGACACGCAGGACGATGTATCCCACTGTGTTACTCCCCCAGTGAGACGACGGGTCCGTCCCGATTGTGTCCCGAACGACGGTCTTTCGAAGTCCGAGTGGAGAGGGCAGATTCGAATGCGAAGACAGCGATTGAATAATTTGCACTAATTTATAACAGATAGTTATGAGAATGTTGAATAGAACGGGTCTTGGTAGCACGTAACGCATGGAGTTCACACGCGAGGAGTCACTTGCACGACTCAGGGAAGTAGTATCGAGCGGGGAGCCGATAATCGGTGCCGGTGCGGGGACCGGAATGTCGGCGAAGTTCGCGGAGCGGGGTGGTGTCGACCTGCTCATCATCTACAACTCCGGGCGGTACCGGATGAACGGACGCGGGTCCCTGGCCGGGTTGCTCCCGTACGGCGACGCCAACGAAATCGTCGTCGAGATGGGCCACGAAGTCCTGCCGGTGGTCGAAGACACACCGGTCCTGGCAGGCGTCAACGGAACCGACCCGTTCCGGCAGATGGACGTCTTCATCGAGGATCTAAAACGCCGCGGCTTCTCTGGAGTGCAGAACTTCCCGACGGTGGGGCTCATCGACGAGGGGAGCCAGTTCCGGCAGAACATCGAAGAGACGGGCATGGGCTACGACAAGGAAGTCGACATGATCCAGGAAGCGGCCGAACAGGACATGCTAACGTGTCCGTACGTGTTCAGCGAGGAACAGGCCCGCGAGATGACCGAGGCCGGTGCCGACGTCGTCGTCTCGCACATGGGGTTGACGACGTCCGGCGACATCGGCGCGGAGACGTCACTCGACTTAGAAACCGCAGCCGAGCGCGTCCAGGCCCATCACGACGCCGCCAAGGACGTCGACGAGGACGTCATGGTCATCTGCCACGGCGGTCCGATTGCGTGGCCGGACGATGCCGCGTACGTCTTGAACAACACCGACGGAGTCGTCGGATTCTTCGGCGCGTCCAGCCTCGAACGGTTGCCGACCGAGGAAGCCATCCAGAACCAGGCCCGGGAGTTCAAGGAGATAGATTTCTAGGATGGCAGTCGTCATCATCGGTACGCTGGATACGAAAGCAGAGGAAATCGGCTTCGCTCGCGACGTCGTCGCATCCCAGGGCGTCGACGTCCGCGTCGTCGATACGGGCGTCCTGGACGACCCCGAATTCGAGCCGGATATATCGGCGGCTGCGGTCGCAGAGGCGGCCGGTACGTCCCTCGACCACTTGCGTGGGGACGCCGACCGCGGCGAGGCGATGGAGGCGATGGGGGAGGGCGCTGCCACGATTGCACGACGACTTTACGACGAGGGCGAACTCGACGGCGTGCTCGGTCTCGGCGGGTCGGGGAACACCTCTATCGCGACGACGGCCATGCGGACGCTCCCGGTCGGCATCCCCAAGGTGATGGTTTCGACGATGGCCTCCGGCGATACGGAGCCGTACGTCGGTTCCAGGGACGTGATGATGATGTACTCGGTCGCAGACATCGAAGGGCTCAATCAACTCTCTCAGAAGGTCATCACCAACGCCGCACTGGCGATGGTCGGCATGGTCGCCAACGAGCCAGACATCACCGTCGACGACAAGCCGACCGTCGGAATCACGATGTTCGGTGTCACGACACCCTGTGTCCAGGCGGCCCGCGAGTATCTCGAAACGGAAGGGTACGAAACCATCGTCTTCCACGCGACCGGCACCGGTGGCCGGGCGATGGAGGAACTCGTCCGACAGGGCATCATCGACGGTGTACTCGACGTGACGACTACCGAGTGGGCGGACGAACTCGTCGGCGGCGTCCTGAGTGCTGGCCCGGAGCGACTCGACGCCGCTGCCGAGACGGGAACGCCACAGGTCGTCTCGGTGGGCGCGCTCGACATGGTCAATTTCGGCCCACGGGAGTCGGTGCCCGAACGGTTCGAGGGGCGAACGTTCCACGTCCACAACCCGCAGGTGACGCTCATGCGAACCACGCCGGACGAAACTGCCGAACTCGGCGAAATCATCGCGACGAAACTCAATGGCGCGACGGGTCCGACGGCGCTCGCTCTGCCGCTCGACGGCGTCTCGATGTTGGCCGTCGAAGGCGAGGACTTTTACGACCCCGATGCCGACGAGCAACTGTTCGACGCGCTTCGAACTTACCTCGACGAGGACGTCGAAGTGATGGAGCGAGACACCGATATCAACGACGAGGCGTTCGCAGAGGCTATCGCGGCCAAACTCGATACGTACATGCGCGAGGCCGGCATCGGACCCGACGACGAATAGCGTTCCAGAAAACGTCGTCCTCGATGGAAAGAGCCGACCCGTCACGAGACCGGGGCTCGATACCGCTCGAGCGGCCACTGTTCTAAACAGTGCCCCGCCGTTCGATGGATGAACCAGAAATCGTTCATGGCGGTGCTCCCAACGCATGGAGTGTTAGCAACACCGAGTAACGGATAGCAGCGAGCAAACGTATGAATTCGACTACAACATCTGGTACTTCGACGGTTGGATGGACGGGAAACGGGGAACTCCGGCATGTGCATTTGGCTGACGTGACGCTCGTTACGACCTACGTGGTGAATATTTTGGGAGCGTTCATGCGCGCCATCGGTGCGAGACGCTCGTGTCCGGATTGGCCGACGTGTTACGGGTCACTCGTCACGTTTTTGCGTCCGACGACAATCGAGAACGTGGCGTACTCGTCGTGGCAACCGTTCGCCGAGTGGGCTCGCCGTCACACAGTCGTTTCAGCCCGCAATCTTCACGTCGCATCCTTTGGTCGCGATTGTCGTCGTCCCGATTCTCATCGTCACGGTCGTTTCGAGTCGACTTTACGACCGTCCCACCGACACCGAACATGTATGAGAGGGAGAGAGGGATGACGAGCGACGAACGACGCGGTGACGACGGAAGCCTCGTATCGACGGCGAGGAGGTTGCTGTCGGCCGAGCGAACGGGGGAATCGCGGAGTTTCAGTCCGACAGTCGGACGTCGAACCGCACTGTGGGTCGCGCTTCTCGCGAGCAGCCTCGCTGGAGTGCCCACGGCGGCCGCTCACAGCGGGACGACGCATGCCGGAACGCCACACTGGGTGCTCCTGGCGTTCGTGGTCACCGGACTCGGCATCGTCGCCACGAGCGCTGTGGCAGTTCAGCGCGCGTGGCTCGCCGGCCAATCGGGTATCGTCGGCGTGTTCATCGGCGGTCTGTTGGCGATGTTCGGTGGAATCGGCCTCGTCGAAATTCAAGTGGTCGCCCCAGCAGGCCCGGAGCGAGAAATCTATCGGTGGTATCACGTCGGTAGTCTCTTTGTCGGTTCCGCGACCGTAATCGGAAGTCTGGTCGTCGGTCGACTGCGGTGGCCAGAACGTCCCCGGTACGCCATGCTCGGTGGACTGTTGGGGGCGTGGATTATCTACCCTGTTGTGTTTCCCAACAACGGCGTCACCACGCCGCTGGGCTATGTTCTCGTCCCGAGCGTGCCACTGCTCGTCGGATACATCGTTCGGCGCGATGCCCGTCCGACACTCGACCAGCTTCGAGCGAGTCGGTTTGCGTCCGTCGTCGGAATCCTCGCTGGGTTCCTCTTCACCATCTTCTTCGCGTTCTCGGCGGGGACGCTGAGTACGAACCCCGATGCGGGAATCGGAATGCCGGAGACGCGGACAATAACGACGGTCATGCTCGCCGACCCGCTCGTCTCGTGGCCTGCCGTGGAGTTTTTCTTCCCCGCCGTCCCCCTCTCGGGATTCGTTTCCGTCGGGACGGTCGTCCTGTTCGGGTTCATCGGCTCTCTCGTCGGGTTGAATGCGGCATTCGTCGCGACCCAGTGGGAACAGTTTTCGGGTGCCGATTCGAGTCGAGCGTTCGCCGGTTCGCTCGCAGCGTCGGGTGCGACGGCCTGTTGTTGCTGCGCACCTGCGATGTACGGGGTCGTCAGCGCCGTCGTGGGAACGGCGGCGAGCCCGATTTACTGGGCGTTCATGGACCCGACCTCACCCGTCGGTGGGACGTTTTTCGCGGTGAGCGTTCTGTTGTTGACGGCCAGTCTCGTTCAGTCGGCGGCGGAGGTCTCCTGTACGCCCGGCGAGAACGCCGTCTGACCGCAAGAGGACGAGCGATTTCGACAGTCGGAGAGAGCAGAGCGTCACTCGAGTTGGTGGTAGTCTAGCTCGTAGTTCGCGTCGAGCGCCTCCTGAACTGCGCTACTGGGCGACCCGACCGGTGTGCTCGTCAGCCGCATCCCGCCGACGCTGTCACGTTCCACGACGATGTTACGACGCCAGTTCGGGTCTATCGTGGGGTAATCCGTTCGGTGGTGAGCGCCACGCGATTCGGTGCGTTCGAGAGCGCCGCGAAGGATGGCCTCGGAGACGACCAGTGCGAACCCGAGGTCGAGTGCGAACTCGAACGAGCGGCTCGTCGTTCCACCGACCGAGGGGTCGCCAGCAGCCTCGCGAATCCGTTCGAGTTTCGCGAGTCCGGCGGTCAGCCCTTGCTCGTCCCAGAGAATACCGGCATGCGTCCAGAGCAACGCGCGAACCTCGTCGACGACCTCCTCCGGGTCGTGGACGCCGTCGCTGTCGGCCACCGTTGCGAGGTCGGTGAAGTGCTGTGTCGCGTAGTCGTACAACGCGTCGTCGTCGACTCCGACCGAGCCGTCCGCCAGCCGTGTTGCGACCGCCTCACCAGCGACCTGTCCGAAAGGAGCGTCTCGGAGAGGGAGTTGCCGCCGAGTCTGTTCGCGCCGTGAACGCCCGCCATCGTCTCACCGATGGCGTACAGTCCGTCGATACGCGTCTGACCGACGTGGTCGACGGCGACGCCACCCATCCCGTAGTGGGCCGTCGGTGCGACTTCGACGGGTGCGTCGGCCATGTCGACGCTGAGTTCAGCAAACCGTTCGGCCATCCGCGGGAGTCGTTCTTCTCGAAGAACGACCGGTTCTGATGCGAGATGTCGAGGTAGACACCGCCGTTCTCCGTACCTCGTCCCTCGGTAATTTCTCGAGCGATGGCGCGAGCGACGACGTCGCGAGCATCGAGTTCCATCTGGTCTAGCGAGTATCGTCGCATGAACCGTTCGCCATCTACGTTGTAGAGACGGCCACCCTCCCCACGGACGGCCTCGGTGACGAGCCTGCTGTCCCACTCTTCGCCGTAGCGGTCGCCGACCATCCCGGTCGTATGGAACTGAACGAACTCCAGGTCCATCAACTCCGCGCCAGCCTGGTAGGCCAACGCTGGTCCATCGCCGGTGTTCTCGTCGTCTCGTGAGGAGTAGCGCTGATAGGGACTGGTGTAGCCGCCTGCTGCGAGCACGACCACGTCGTATCCTGCGGCACCCAGCACCCGGTCGTTCTCGCTGATGAGTCGTGAGACGAAAACGTCTTCGCGGTACGGGATGGCCAGTTGCTGTGCTCGCTCGACGAGAGTGTCCAGAAGTGATTCGCCGGTGTGGTCGCCAGCGAAGGCCGTCCGGCGGAACGACTGGGCACCGAAGTAGCGCTGGTCGATGTCGCCGTCCTCGGTTCGGCTGAACGGCATTCCCCAGTCGTCGAGTTCCCGCAACAGCGCAGGCATTCGCTTGGTGACGGTTTCGACCTTTTCGGGATCGTTTACGTGATGGCCTTCCTTGAGCGTATCCGCAGAGTGAATCGTCCAGTCGTCCGCCGGGTCGTGAGTTCTGAGTGCGCCGTTCAGGCCACCGCAAGCCCACGTCGTGTGAGCGTCGCCGTGACTCCGCTTCCCGACGACGAGTATCTCTTCGGAATCGACCCCTCGCTCGACGAGTTCGGTCGCCATCCGCGTGCCGGCGGCACCTGCGCCGACGACGAGGACGGTCAATTCGACGACCGCTTCGTCGGGTCGGTCGGACGGTTCAGCATCGGCTGGCAGCGGTCGGTTGTTCACGAGTGAAGATGAGGAGCCAACTCATTAACTTCATCGTGGGCACAAACGCCGTATTTGAGCTTCAAAGGACCTATACAGACATTTTACGAAGTTTTTAGTACGAAATAATTTACGTTGCGAGTCACGCTGTGGCTCACCAACCAACCGTCACAGAACCCGACGCTCTCACCGTCGGAAACGACAGCCGTTTTCGCTCACGCAACGGAGCGTTGGTCGTTACGATTATGGCTTCGGTGAGTAATATCGAGGGAGAGCGGCGTGCTTGTTTCCCTCTAGATTATATCTGTCCAACTATTAGTCGCTGACATCTGATGACGAACACTGGTTTCGTAGCGGGGGCACTCCCGATGGCACTCGATCCGGCGGTCGAACGAGCACTCTCCGACCCGCTGCTGTCGGCATCACTGTGGGGGATGATCGGCCTGATGGGATTCGCACTGATCCTGTTCGTGTACATGGGTCGAAACGTCACGGACGAGCGGGTGAAACTGATTTTTGTGGCCACGATTGGCATCCCCGCCGTCTCGATCGCGAGTTATCTTGGCCTCGTTTCCGGGCTGACCATCAGCGTCATCGATATTCCCGGTCGGGGAGAAAGTGTCACGCTTTGGGGACGATACCTCACGTGGACGTTTTCGACGCCGCTAATCTTGTTCGCGCTGGGGCTGCTGGCGGGGACGAGCCGAGCAAAGCTGTTCACCATCATCATTTTCGACATGGCGATGTGTGTTACCGGCCTCGCAGCGGCGTTGACCGTCCAGGCCGTCTGGCTCCGCTGGACGTGGTTCCTGTTGAGTACGGCGTTCTTCGTCGTCGTTCTCTACATTCTTCTCGTCGAGTGGCCACGCGACGTCGCCGACAAGAGTCCGGACATCCAGAACCTGTTCAATCGCCTGAAATACCTCACCGTCGTCCTCTGGATAGGATATCCCATCGTCTGGGCGGTCGGTACCGAAGGAATCGCGCTCGTCGGGACTGGTGTCTCGGGGCTCGTGCTCACTTCGTGGGGCTACAGTATCCTCGACATCGGCGCGAAATTCGTGTTCGCGTTCCTCCTCCTCCGGTTTCTCGCTGACGAACCCGCAGGCGTTACCGAAAGCGCGTACGCAGAACCGACCGCTGCCCCCGTCGACGACTGAGCGAGTTGCGAACGCTAACAAGCACTCCGGACGTACGTGAGTTCGCGAGATGACACGGACGCTGACGCTCCCGAACGGAGACGAGGTCACGGAGGACGATATCATCCTCTACAACGGGTATCCCTACCGCATCAGATTCGTAGACGACGAGAAGTACGAGTTCGAACTCTCACCGCTGTACTGGGGAAACAGCGGAATGGATATTCCATTCGCCGACCGTGAAGCACTCGTCGACCAGTGGGAAGCCGACTCGCGAGGCACCCTGACGAGCACCGAGTGGGAGCAGTGGCTGCGGGAAGCACGCCACGACCCCCACTTCACCGATTCGGAACTCGACGAGATCTCGCGCGAATTGCCGACGAAACGTGGCCTGTTCGAACGGCTTCGGCAGACCTTCCGCCGCTGACGAGCGTGGTGAACGAGGTCGGGGTAGTTCTCCGCAGGAGCGATGACTCGTCGATACACGCAGACGAGGCTACTGGTGGCGACCTCGACCACGGAAATCCGTCCGAGGCAAACCGGAGTATCTTCGGGTGGCTCGCCGGCCACGACACACGTGACGAGAATTGGTGGAGAATGGAGATAGAATTTGGAGAGATTTTGCAGACACTCGAGCGAGATATTGAAAAATGACTATCACCCTCGTTAGCGGCCTTCCACTCGAGTCGATGGGTGAGAAGGGGGGAATCTCCACCGTTCACTGGTCGACTCGGAGTACAACAGTGACACAATCGAACCAACAGACACAGAACTTTACGAGAACGAATCGAAGGACGTTTCTCGGGGTACTCGGAGTTGCTGCCCTCGGCTCGTCCGGGAGTTCCCGAGCCAGAGCAACCACCGCACCCTCACAGAATCGAGGCGGCATCCCGGCGGACCTTCCGAGCGCCATCGAGATCGACGCCGAGAACCTGACTGTCACGCTCCCGGTCTTTCGTGGCCGTGGGCCCGACGACGAGGACGTCTACTACGTGCTTACGGAGTCTTCCCGGATCGAACATGCACTCGGTCTCGGACTCAACTGGGCACCGAAACTCGAACACACACTCGGGACGGCGGCAGTCCAAGAGGTGAGAATGGGGGAATCTAGTCAGTTCAACCCTCGGAACGCCCAAATGCGGTTCGAGGGAACCGTCGATTTCTCACAGAAGCGTAACGTCGCGCCGGGCCCGGACGGGTTTCCGCTCGACGTCGAGAACACCCAGCCTGGGTCGGTGGGTGACGGGTCGTACAGTCCCTTCGTGACGACACCGAACTCGAACGTCGTCTTCAACGCGCCGCACGTCCAGAATCCCACTGGCATGCACGATGGACTCGTCGAACTCGACAGGGAGTCGATGACGGCGACCCTTCGACTCGTCGAGGGGTTCTACGAGGACCGCGTCGTCTTCTACCTGACGACTGATGCGTACCCCGCCGACGTGGCAGCCCTCGAGGGGGGGACCTTCGCTCAGAACCTCAGAGCGGCACCTGCCGCGGGAGATCGTGACCTCGAAAGCTCCGCCCGTGAACCGATATTCCCGATCGTGAACGGACCGATGGGCGAGGACGATTCGGAACGCCAGGGACTCCGGTCAGCCGTTGCGGGCGAAGGCGACCCACTCAACGTCACCCGTTCCGAGCAGGTGTGTCACGCCCCGCGAGACCCGACCGACTGTTCGCTCTTTTATAGCCCGCTGTGGGACGTCCATCCAATCGTGTGGACCGAAGAGGCTATCGATGGGGGCCGCCGTCGGCGGTTGACCGACCACGAGGAGATAATCGATTTGGTTCTCTCGGGAGACCTCGCCAGTGGAGCCGACGGCCCCATCAACACGCTCCTCGGGAACATTCGTGCAGCCGACGCGGCGGTCAACTGTCCCATCATCTCCGTGGAAGAAGAGGAATCCTGACTCGAGTATCGAACGCCAGATAGACGGCCATCGAGCCGCCCCCCATTTACGTCTCGAGAGTGCGAGTTGACGACGTGAGCTCCGCCGTATCGGCGGCTTGCGTGGTCTGGTAAGGGCGAGTTTTCACGGCATAGACGGGGTGGTTTTGCCCTTTTCAGCGAATGTGACATCCTCCCCGGCGTAACCGCCGGGGCTTCCCGTCCCGCAGGTGGGATATTTGCCGGTCTACGACACAGCTTGTTCTCTCGTGTTGAACGTCCCGCTCTCGCGGTCGAACAAGTATGTCGATGGCTGTGCCACACAGCCGTTACTCCTATCCTCACCGTGAGGACTCGGAGTTATCTTCTGGCGCATATTCTCCGCCCCGTTGCAATCCGCATTCCCGACCAACCCACATGACGAGCAGACGTACAAGCCACGGTGCTTGCGGTTCGACTTTGTGTCGTCACCACACTTCGAGCAGGTCTTCGACGTGTCCCACTCGTTCTCCTTCAACACCTCAACACCACGTATCTCGCCTTTGTATGCGAGGTACTGGTAGATGCGGTCGAACGCCCACGAGTGCAACTTCTTGTTCCCCGTCGTGCCCCAGTCTGACTCTCGCACGTTTTCGGGCCAACTCACCGCGAGCGTGCCAACACCGCGTTCGACACACTCTGTGATGATGGTGTCCGTGAGGACATGGTAGAAGTGGGTTTCGCGGTCAGCGAGTTTCCGACGTGCCCACATCGCCTTCTCTGACGGCCCGTTCTCACCTTCCGTGTCGTATTCGGCACGTTTGAAGTAGTGTTTGTCTTGCTTGAGCGAGTTACCGGGATAAAGCACGTATTCGTTGGGGAAGGCAACCGTGGCGATGTTTGTGATGCCGAGGCCGATGCCTGCAACATCGTCGCCTGCGGAGTCGTTGGTTTCGAGTTCGACTTTGCAGACGAAGTGGAGTTCACATCCGTCGCCGTTCCAGACCGCCCGAACGTTCTGCACCCTGTTGACTTCGGAGAGGTCAACGTCGGGACGAGTCTGGTACTCACAGAGGAGGAAGTCCGACCACGACATCTTGAGGTTCGAGCCTTTGCTGAGTCGGAAACGGTTGTTCTCGGGGTCGTGCTTGAACCCGTCTGCTTTGAATGTGATCGTGGAACGCGGTCGGGTGTCGCCGTGTTTGCGGTAGCCGGGCGGATTCACCTCTGGGTCGGTCTGTCGTAGGTCGAACCATGACTGGAAAGCGTCGGAAAGTTCTTCGATGACTTTCTGACTGGATTGTGCGTTCAAATCTTTCCAGCACGACTGGTTCTTCATATACGATTTCAGCACGCCCTCGTCTGGGATTTTGCCGGTTGCATGCCAGATGCGGTCTGCTGTCCATCGTGCAACGTTCCAGATTTTCGAGGCGGAGTCTCCGAGCGAATCGAGGTCATCGCAGACCTGTCGGTGGTTTTGGATGGAACCAACGTAGGTTCGAGTGACCTCAATCGCCATACATAGCCTATGTAGGTAGTCTTACTTAATGGTGTGGATTCGCGTGGAATATCCGGCTTGCCATCGATGGTGGTTTGTGGAGGGGTTGTCGGATTCGCGCCCGCCCTAAACAGTAGTTGCCGAATCAAATCGGCGACAGAGGTGAAGCGATCACTCTGACAGCTCAGTTGAGGTTGCGCTGGAACGGCGGTTCAAGAATCAGAATCGAGGGTCGAA
>NZ_JBPEHH010000065.1:0-23718 GCF_054177595.1 Haladaptatus ordinarius
GACCGCATCGAAAAACACAGCGAGGACGTCCAGCTGAAGCAATCAACGCTAGACGAGACGTACAACCGGCGGAGTGGGGTTGAACGAACCAATGAATCAGTCAAGGACTGCGGCCTCGGGCGAACGCACGCCCGAGGCCGCGTTCATGCACGAGCGCAGGTGTTCCTCGCGCTGTGCCTTCGTCTCGTCATCGCAATCACCAACTACGAACGCGGAGACAATCCGGGAAGCACAATCATCACGGTGTGACAAGAGTTCTATGACACCCTCTATTCGGGCTGGCAGTTTTCGCTGCTCGCGTTTCCCACAACGTGTTCATCGATTACTTATCACGCTACGCCTCGAGGAATGCAACATACTACTTTCGTCGTGCAAATTTGCAGATGCCAGTAAACACCCTCCCCAGTGTGGAGCAAATCCCGTCGACTAAATGCGACTGGAATCGCTCGCTCTCCCGCAATCACTCGACCGGGAAGCGGACCAGTGCTCCGACATCCCGCTCTTCCTTGAACTGGTCACCTTTCTCGACGTCCGTCGGGGCGACGACGAACTCCCCTCCCTGGGAGACCGTTCGCTGCTCGAAGTGACGGAGTTCCCCCGCCGGCAGGTTTTCGGAAGCAAACATCGTCGCGACCCCTTCATACGCGAGTGCCTCCTCGGTCGCTTCTCGACCGGAAACCGCTTCGTCGCCGGCTTCGAGTTCTGCAAAGAATTCGTCGAGAAGGTCACGTATCTTCCCTCGTTCGGCCTCCTCGAGGTGACCGCGGGCTTCATCAGCGAGCTGTTCGAGCCCTTCCCGGGATGCGTCACCAACGGCAAACGCGTCGGTGACGACCCGATTCTGGAGTCGATGGTCGAGGTACTCCTCTCCAAGAAACTCCGATGCGGGGACGCTCGAGCCCCCAACGAGGACTCCTTCGACAGGATCGATGTCGGACTGACCAGGGTTCGCTTCCGATTTTCGTTGGTCGTCAGCATCTTCACCTAAGAATTCGATCTCTGCTTTCTCGGCGACCCGTTCGAAGAACTCTCGGTGTATCTGTTCGCGGTCACCCAGTTCCCCGCTCGTTGGGTTGTCCTCCTTTCTGTCGCTCTGGAATGTTGCCGTCTGTTCGACGTCGGCATCGGTGAACCGTCCAAGGGTTGCTTTTCCGTGTTCTACGACGAGCAGTCCGTATGTCGACTCCTTAACGGGGATGTCGAGCGGTTCGGTCTCGAAGTCGTTCGAGCGTTCGTACGTTTCTCCCGCGACGGGCGACGGCAAGTCGTCTAACACGTAGTCGACGGTTTCAGTATCGACGACCCCGGCGTAGACCACGAGACCGTTCTCCGATGTGGTTTCGTATTGACGAAGGATCCGCTGGACACGCTTGAGCGCTTGTTGGACATGATCCCGTGTCTGATCGGATTTGAGGATGTCATCCACGTGCTCGGACGCATCAGTGCCTCTCCAGAGCTGTAGGTCGTCCGCGTAAAAATCGGATCGCTCGGATTCACCTCGTGCACTGCATCCTCATCAACAAGCCACCATCAGCAAACTCGCCAACGAGTTAGTACTATTCTATTGCTCTTAATCCCTCAATCTTGCTCGGGAATTGTAATCGTTGATTCGCTATCGACCACCCGAAATCCACCAGCCTCCTTTCGAGCAGACACTTCTTGCTGTGGATATGGAATTTTGATCCCTTCGCGATCGTAGGCGAGTTTCACCGCCCGAACAACAGCGGTCACTGCACGCCACTTCCGCCGGCTGCTTGGTTTCTCGATCCAGAACCGCAGCTCGAGGAGTACTGCAGAATCCCCCAATTGCTTTAGGACGACGTCTGGATTAGGCACGGTTAAAATATTGTCGATACCTATCATTGCGTCTTTTGCAACAGCCATCGCATGGTCGGGGTCGGCTTCATAGTCTACCCCTACCTCAACACCGAGTCGAAGTCGTCCCTTCCGCCCGATATTGATGATTGTACTACTACTCACAACGTCATTCGGGAGCATGATGTATTTTCCCTCGAACGTCTCGATACGGGTCGTGAAGATCGTGATGTCAGTCACAATCCCCTCATGCTCATCGATTTGTACCCAGTCCCCAATCTCGAATGGTCGGGAGAACATAAGCTGAAAGCCAGCAAGAAGCGACCCAAGCGTTTCATTCGCTGCCAACCCAATCGCGGCACCAAGAAGCCCAGCACCTACAAACAGCCCCTGGAGATTTATCTTCCAGACGCTCAATATAGCGAAAAAACCAACGATATATACTCCGATAATAGACGATCGGGAAACAACCTTTCCCTGATGACGTGTGATCTCTTCGGTCTGTTGCAAAAGCCGGTCAATGACCCGATCAACCATTCCAGCACTAACGTATGCTGCCGCACACACGCCGAGTGTCAGCACGAACTGAAACCCAATCCTTCTGACCGCGCCGAGTGCTTTCACACCTTCTACAGCCTGGGGCGTTTGTTCCCAGATGACAATGAAGAGACTGCCACTTGCCCCGATGAGAAACAGACTGGCAACGAGTAAACCAACATTCACTAGCCGAGATGGATATTCACGCTTTGCAAGCCGTGAAAGTCTCCAAAGTACCCACTCGCAAAGAATGAGTACGATCCCGACAATAAGCGATAAGAAAAACTGTCCCTCAGTACTCGGGAACTGATTAACGACCGACTGGAGAAGCGATGCAAGAATCATCGCCACTCCCCTCTAGTGATTAGATGTTTGGAGGTGCTATCAGGGCGATATATCCATGTCTTAGGGTGTAACTGTTCTACGATGCGTGCCATGCGTCACATTCGAAGACAGTGGCGTCACAAGAGTATACCGGAACTATATTTCATCTACAGTCAAGGTATCGTCAAGCCGTCGATACGCGGACGGTTGCTCAATATCGAGTGTATCCGCCACCTACCGAGCGATCAGCGCCGGAAACTCTGACTCGCGTATCACTGCGAGAATATCGTCGTCAGTCGTTTCCTCTGCAAATTGACTACGAGTATCGTGCTCTCTCTCGTCTGTCATCATAGCCGCCAATTCACTATTGACGAGACAGCACAGAAACGCGCATAGGCCGAACAATACTCCTTCGACATCCAAGCCCCCGAACTCATCAATGTCACCAATGAGAGCCACGAGAACCCCACTGAACACCAGTACGCAGTCTCCATCGACGACGTGACCGAGGAACTGATGGCCTGCACGTGTCCGCATCACGTCCACCGCAACGCCTTCTGCAAGCACATGGCCGCCGTCGAAAACGCGACCGACGACGGGAAGCCTGAGGCGTTCCCGTCGGAGGACGACGAAGACGAGTGTATCGGTGGTCCATACACTGGCTACGACAAGTACGGCAACGCTGATCACACATACTGGAAGTGTGATAGGTGTGGCGCGGAAGTCATCTCGCCAACGGGAATCATCAACCGAGATGAAGGGAGGGGAAGGTCGTCATGTGGTCGGTCATCTACTCGGTAGCTGTGTTCGTTCGCTCATCATCGCACTCATTTCCGTCAGAGTCACCATTCGCGACTCCAGTTACTCGCTCGATGAGCAGTGGGAGCGTCGATACTCCGGCACCAATCGCCGCTCCCGCGACTTTCCCCTTCGTTCCGAACCGTTTGCCGACCTCATATCCCGTCCTCGCATGTTGAACACCTTCCAGATACTGTTCGATGTCCCCCACTTTTTGGAACGGTTGCGGTGGTTTCTCGGGATCGAACGCTGCACGGGTGCTGTTGTAGGCGCCGTACACCGTTCCCAAACCACCCCCTAAAACCGCGCCGTACGGTCCGGCGATGTATCCGCGTCGAGCCCCGTGAAGTCCACTCTTAGCTGCATAGTGCTGGTCAACCGTGTCGACGAACTGCTGGATTTCGGTCGCAAGCGTCGCCGCCGATCGGTTCGTTGTTGTCGCAATCGCCAACTGGTCCGGCAGTGGTTCGGAAGCCCGGTAGTTCACGCGTTCCCGAACGGTATCGACCGTTTCCCTCGCCGACGTAGCGGCGCGTGATAGCTCATCGTATGCGGTCGTCCCCCTTCTGACCGTCTTTCGTGCGGTGGTTTCTCCCACGTTACGCCCCGTGTGCGCCACCGCTTCTGTTTGCTCCTTCGCGTCCTCGGCGACCTCGCGTACGCGGTTGCGGAGTTGAAGTTCCATACGTAGTGATAGCGGTTCTCCAATCATGACAATTCGCTTTGCGCATGTAAGGTCCTTCTAAGGGAAAGCGCGCGACTGTCTTTGGCGGGAAAGGATAGGGAAAGACTACCGATGCGACGCTCACGGCATTCCCTGATGAGGATAACGAAGACGATTTCGAACCAGTAATCAGTACTTCGGATATTCAAGTGTGAACGTGAAGGACGGACTTCGTTCCGGTCAACGCACGAGAAACGACCAAGGAATGCACAGCGTGTGGTGTATCATCCGATAAGTCGCTGTGGGTTCGTGAACAGTCCTGTCCTGTCTGTGGGTCCACCACCGATAGGGACTTGAATGCGGCCTACAATATCCTCGTTCGCGGTCTGAAGAAAGCGGATATGAGAGCGGGATGCTCCGAAGAAAGCGCCTGTGGAGACTGCGCTCCCGACGGGAACCACTTCGGTTCCTACTAAGCGCGTCTTAGAAGCAGGAAGCCCCGTCCTCAGCGAAGCCGTCAGGCCGAGCAGGGCGGTGTAGTTCACAAAGTGACGAAACGGAGGAGTGGCCTGCATAATGCAACGACGCAACGTGCAGATTCGGAATCAAGTCACGGCTTGGAGCGATCATCTCTCCCCACGAACTGACGGAGTATCCCCGGTTTGGACCGTATAGCGCTCGAACTCGGGATCGAACATCTGTGCAGACAGTGGCATCGGATCGCCGTCGGTGACGTTGTACTCCGAGAAGTCTTCGACGCCAGCCTCGCGGAGAATCTCTTCGTCGTAGACGGTGTTGCCCGTGAAATCTTCGGGGTCGCGATCGAGTAGTGCGCACACTGCGTCCGCAACGATTTCGGGCGAGGGCCAGTCGTCTTCGGTTCCATCCCGAAGTACCGCGTCGTACGCGTGTCGATAAGCGGTCACCAGCCAGAAGGTATTGGCCGCCATACCGTTCGGTTCGAGTTCGGCGACGAGCGAGAACGTGACGAACGTCATCCCTCTATGGATTCTCACCACGAAATCGTGAGGTATTCTAATGAAACGGGAGAAGACAACAGTGTACATGGACGAAGATCAGTGGGCGAATCAGGGCCAACGTGCGTTCCGAGCGGTGTTCGACGGTGACCCCGATTGTGTCGGGGCTGCTCCGGGACGGGTGAACCTCATCGGTGGACACACCGACTACAACGACGGGTTCGTGCTACCGGTCGCTATCGACCGTCACACTGTCGTCGCTGGCCGTCGCCGACCCGACGAGACGGTCGTCGTTCACTCGCAGACGCTCGACGAGACCGCGGAGTTCCAACTGTCTACGCTCGAGCCACAGCACGACGGTGCGTGGGTCGACTATATCGCGGGCGTCATCGACGCGATAGGCACCGAGAAGAGCGTCGGCGGGATGGACCTGATCGTTACCGGCGACGTCCCGTTGGGAGCGGGGTTGTCGTCATCAGCAGCGCTCGAACTCGCCGTCGGAGCCGTCGTCCGAGAGACGTTCGACCTCGAACTGGACGACCAGACGCTGACCGCCCTGTGTCGCAGTGCCGAGACCGATGTCGTCGGGGTCAGTTGTGGCATCATGGACCAGTATACGGCGACGTTCGGGGAAACGGACCACGCGCTGTTCCTCGACTGTCGAGAACAGACACACGAGTGCGTCCACCTGTCGGGGGACGTTCGTATCGTCGTAGTCGATACCAACGTGAAACACGAACTCGCCGGTTCGGCATACAACGAGCGGGTTACGGAGTGTCAACAGGGCGTCGCCGAGTTCGAGTCGCTCCTCTCTCACGAGGTGAACGCGCTTCGAGACGTTTCGGTCGAGGAATTCGAGACATACGCAGCGTCCATCGGCCAGCCCGTCCGCGACCGGTGCGAACACGTCATCAGAGAGAACGAACGCGTACGATTAGCTGCGAGCGCCCTGGAGAACGGCGAGATAGACGAGTGCGGCAAACTCATGTTCTCTTCCCACGAGAGTCTCGAGCGCCTGTACGAGGTCAGTTGTCACGAACTCGATGTAGTCGTAGACTGCGCCCGCGAAACCGAGGGCGTCGTCGGTGCTCGCATGACCGGAGGTGGTTTCGGTGGCTCCGTCGTCGCACTCGTATCCCTCGATGCGGTCGATTCATTCGTCGAAGCAGTTCACGAGACGTACCCGGAAGAGACCGGCGTCGAAGCCGACATCCACATCTGCGGGACTTCCGACGGAGTCAGAGTCTCGAACCGTGAGAACGGAGCCGAAGAACACACCGAGTGAGCGACCAGTACGATGACTCCTCATGTGCTGGAACGCCCACCACGACTCCGGGTTCCGCTCCTCGTCACGACGTCGACAGACCGTTTATTTTAGCCCCGATTTTTATGTTGGTCGACTATCGACAGATTCATGTTCGGATATTAATTCCATATATTTTTAATCGGTAGAATATTCATGTGTCACGTTCTCGTTGTGTATTCGAGGATTGGGAGAGAATGACACACAGTCCGAAACCGCGGAAACTTTCGCGCCGTGCGTACGTACGCGGGTCGGCGAGTATCGCTAGCCTGGCCGCGTTCGGGGGAGTGACCAGCGGCCGCCAGGACGGCGGCGAAACGATGGAGGTTTTGCATGGGTGGACCGGTGGCGACGGGAAGGCCGCTATCGACGCACTGACCCAGGGCTTCCAGGAACAGTATTCGAACGTGAACGCCAATTTCAAGCCGGTCGGTAGACAGGGGAACGTTCAGTTGAACACCCTCGTCGTCCAGCGACTGTCGAACAGCAATCCACCGAGTTCGTGGGCCGCGTGGCCCGGAGCACACCTGACGCAGTTCACGGAGGCCGACCTCCTCGGTGACATCGGTGACTCCGTCTGGGGGCAGAACAACATGAAGCAGGCGTACGTCGAAGAGGCCAAGAACCTCTCGCGATTCGACGGCCAGTTCGTCTGCGTCCCGATCGGTTCACACCGGATGAACAACCTCTTTTACAACGTCGAGGTCGTCGAACAGGCGGGCATCGACCCGTCGAACCTCTCGTCACCGAGCGAACTGGGTAACGCTCTCTCACAGGTCGAAGAGCAAACGGATGCGGTCGGGATGGCTCAGTCGATGACGAACGCGGTGACGATGATTCGATTGTGGGCGGCCACCATGCTTGGCAGCGAGGGATTCCAGCCGTATATGGATATGATCAACGGCAATGGCAATATGGAGTCTGTTCGGAGTGGACTCCAGGCCGTGAAAAACCTCACACAGTACTTCAACGACGACGCGCCGTCAGTCGACCCGCCGGGCGCGATGGAAAAAGTCGCGAACGGTGAAGCAGCGGTTCTGCAAACCGGTAACTGGGCAGCGGGGTTCTTCCAGGGACAGGATCTCACCTACAACGAAGACTGGGGGTGGGCCGCGTATCCCGGTACCAAGGAGATGTACGGGCTTCACTTCGACGTCTTCGTCTATCCGAAGAACGGGCCCGCGCCGCAGGCGACACAGAAGTGGTTCCGATACTGTGGGACGACGGACGCACAGGTCGCGTTCAATACGCGCAAAGGCTCGATTCCACCCCAAACGGACGCCCCACAGGACGAGTTCGGTCCCTATCTCACACAGACGATGAAGGACTTCAATTCAGCCGAGCAAAAGCCGCCGACCATCGCTGATGGCTTGGCCATGCCACCCGACACCCTGACGGTGCTCAGTGTGTTCAGTGATAACTTCATGGGGCCGTACAACGTCGACGCCACGGCCAACCAGATCATGAACACGATCGGCTGACCCCACGCCCGTACATGCTTTCCGAGTGTTCGTTCCAAGGAGGAGCAGGGCGGGGACCACCGTTCTTCGCCGATAGTCAGCGACAGCGGACGGTGAGACGATAAGTCGTGGACAACCGTCTCGGTCGGTGCTGCGTTCCGTCCGCCAAAACGAGTTCGTCCAGTCGATTCCGTTTCTCGTGCCGACGCTGGTTCTGATCGGCTGGTTCATCTACGGGGCCATCGTCTGGAACCTCGTCATCTCGTTGACCGACTTCGAGGGCTTCGGCACGCCGAGCTATGCGGATCTGGACCTCGAACAGTACGTCCGTGCTATCAACGACCCCGGCCTGCTCGCAGCCGCTCGCAACACCTTCGTCTTGCTCGTTGCGTTCACCGTTCTCTGTCTGGTCGTCGGTCTCGCACTCGCGATCCTCCTCGACCAGGAGATTCGGTTTCGGAGCACGATTCGGCTCGTTTATCTCTTCCCGTTCAGTCTCTCGTTCATCGTCACGGCGCAGGTCTGGCTCTGGCTCTACAACTACAACAATGGTTTGGTGAACACACTGATCAGAGGCGTCGGCCTTCCAGCCCCACATTGGATCGGCAATCCAGACATCGTTCTCTCTGCGATCATCATCGCCTTGGTTTGGCAATTCAGCGGGTACGCCATGGTCGTCTACCTGGCCGGTCTGCGCTCCATCCCGACCGCTCACTTCGAAGCGGCGAAAGTCGATGACGCGAGTACGGTCAGTATCTATCGACGCATCATCCTCCCACAGCTTCGTGCCTCGACGGTGAGTGCGTCGGTGGTATTGATGGTGTTCGCTCTGAAGGCGTTCGACTTCATCTACGCCCCCATTCGGCAGCTACCAGCCCCAGAAAGGCGCTGACATCCTCGCATCGAAGATGGTTCGTGAGGCGTTTCGCTCACAGGAGTGGGCCTACGGTGCCGCAATCGCTATCATCCTCTTCTTGCTTGCGATGGCCGTGATTTCGCCGTATCTCTACTCACAGTACAGGAAAGGTGAACTATGACACAGAAGACCGAACCGACACTGTCCACTCGACTCACGAACAGCGTTCGAGAGACCTCGTTCCGACGGGGACTCCTGTACGTGACGCTCGGAGGACTCGTCGTCCTCTACGTGCTGCCGTTAGTGGTGACGATTTTCACGTCGGTCAAGACGGACATCGCCGTCTCACGAACGCTCCCGTTCATGCCACCGGGGCTCGACGGCACTACCCTCCAGAATTGGGGTCGCGCATTCGAATTGTTGCAGAAGGGATTGACGAATAGTCTCATCCTCGTCGTTCCAGTTGCAGTCATCTCTGCAACGATGGGCAGTATGGCAGCGTACGCGCTGACACACATGGACTGGCGGGGGCAGGTTCCGATCATCATGCTGGTGATCGCAGCAGTGTTCCTTCCGACCCAGGCAGCGATCATCCCTCTCTTGAAATTCTGGACGGTTCACGCACCTCTCGAAGAGATACTCGCACCACTCTGGCAACTCCCGTTCCTGCACGATTATCACGGTGACCTCATCGCGTTGATCATCACGGACATTGCGTTCGGCCTACCGATCTGTACCGTTTTGTTCCGCTCGTACTACAAGGGGCTCCCCGAGGAGATGCTCGAATCGGCCCGGATCGATGGCGCCAGTGCGTTCGCGATCTATCGCAGAATCGTCCTCCCACTCTCGGCACCGATGTTCGCCGTCACCCTCATCTACCAGTTCACGCAGACGTGGAACAGCTTTCTGTTCCCGCTCATCATCATGACGAGTTCGAACCACCCTGCGGCACCCGTCACGCTCTCGCTGGCCGGCATCGGTGCCAGTCTCGAAGGGACCGATTACGGACTCCGCATGGCTGGAGCCCTCCTCACCGCACTTCCGACTCTCCTCGTATTCCTCCTGTTCGGCGAACGATTCGCCGAAGGTGTCGTGGGTCGGACGTGAACTCCCCGACTCACGCCGCAGTCATCTTTCCGCCGAAATGAACACGCGGGAAGCGTCTAACACCGACGGCGGTCAGGACACTCCCTTCGTGATGACCCAGCTCGTGTCCCGGTCGATACAGCAGACGATGTCGGCAGGCCGAAGGCGGTGAGAGAGAAACGGACGGCGAACGGGCCTCCGCAGACGGTGAGCGTGAACAGAACACTCGGTTGTTCGCACAGACGTGATTATCCGGGTCTGATACGTCGAGAATCGTTTTCTACGACACGACCGTGCGTGAACAGACATCCCTATCGTTCAGTTCGGTCCTCGCTCCCCGGTCACATCTGATACGTTCGCTCGGTATCTTTTCACGGCGACAGTTCAGCCAGTGCTTACGACGTTATCAATGAGAGCATTGTTGACATTATGGTTGTAGAGTGACATGAGTGTCGTCCTTCACCGTGAGAATCGTACGTCTAATTATCCAAAATTATTTACTCAAAGGCCCCGTCGTTCTCACTATGCCCAACTTGGAGGACATCTCGACTGATGAGCTCCGAAATGCACTCGACGACGTGGACGATGTCAGATCGACGAAGCGGCTCATGGTCGCCATCGCGTACAAGCAAGGTACCACACAGACGGACTTGGCCGAGTGGTACGGTCTCTCCCGGAAGACAATTTATAATTGGCTCCAGCGGTTCGAGGAGAGACCGGTTCGAAAAGCAGCCAGCGACGAGGCTCGTCCCGGTCGGCCACCGAAACTCGACGAGGAAGAACAGTCTGAAGTCTGTCGACTGCTAGATGAATCGCCTGAGAAGGCCGGATTCAACGCTGATGAATGGAGTGTGTCTCTCGTCCAGCAACTGTTGGAAGAGAAATTCGAGGTGACATATTCCCGCACGAGTGCGTACCGGCTTCTTACAGAAGATGGGTAATTTATTCTGGAACCATGTCGGTCCAGACTGGACGCGTACATCGCTGACGTACAGTTCGCCGTATTGATGCTCGACGTCGAGTCGATTGGTGTTGTCACCGCTCAGGAAAAGGAATATGCGCCCGGCGGTCGAACCATCGGTCGATGGATGAAGAACCGGACCCGACGGACGGCGAGGGAGCCGACGCCGAGGATTTCGAGGGCGTCGGCGATGGACGAAAGAAACACGTCGTCGTCGTCACGAGCGACGGTGAGCGGTACGAGGAGGGCGACGCCTTCCTGCGCCACGCCGACGACGCATTCGTCGTGTCGAAGGACCCGGAGTTCGACCCCGCCGAGACGCGGCGTTTCGAGAAGGCGGAGTTGCGTGAGGTCGAAGTCAGCCAGCACCACACGAACTGCTTCGTCACGACGGCCGTCGCCGGCGAGGGACGGACGCTCGCCCTCCTGCGTGAGTTCCGCGACGACGCCATGGCCGCGACGCCCGTCGGTCGGGCGCTCGTCCGCGTCTACTACGCCGTGAGCCCGCCCGTCGCGGCGACGCTCGAACGCCACCCCGACTCCCGGACGGCCCGCATCGTCCGGGCGCTAATCGACGCGTGCGCCGTGCTCGCGCGCTGGCGGCGGCGGAGCAATCCGGTCGGGCGCGTCGGCCTCTCGCTCCTGTTGACCGTGCTCTACGTCGTCGGAGTGGTCGTCGCCGTCGGCGGACACGCGGTCGTTCGGACACGCGAGACGTCCAACCGGGTCAACTAAAGAACCGCCGCACGTTCTCCACGGGGTCGAAGCCGAGTCCGGCTTGCCGCTCGAAGGCGACGTCGTGCACGTCGAGGCAGTCGGCGAGGTCGGCCGCGAGCGGGTCGAGGTCGACGTCGTGGAGACGGTACGCCGACGACCGACCGTCGACGCCGTAGACGGTGAGTTTCGGCCGGCCGAACCGGCCGCCTGTATCGAGGCGGACCTGTTCGACTGCCTCGTAGCTGTACCAGTGGACGTGGTCGGCCTGAACGAGCACCTCGTCGAGACCGTGGATGCCGAAAACGCGATTCATTGCCGACGCCTCGCGGTGGTGTTTCCGCATCCCAAGCCCGAACATGGGCGTGATATAGCCGTACTCGACGACGTAGAGGCCGTCGTCGGCGAAGAAGAGTTCTGCGAGACGGAGCGGAAACGAACCCGCCATCCCGTAGTGAACGTGGAGTTCGACCTCAACGTTCGTGTTGGGGAGATCTTCGAATTCCCCGGGGTCGAAGTCATCACTCGCCACGGTCGGATTCACCATTGTTTTCCAGGTTTGCGGTCGTCTCGGACTCGCTGAACCCGAGTCGGGCGAACAGGTAGCTTCCCGCGACGAAGACGAGTGCACCGAGGACGTTGCTGGTTAGCGCGAGGTAGGCGGCGACGGCGAGGCCGCCGATGGCGACCGCGGCCGCGACCTTCGTCTTCCGCGAGTAACGCTCGAACGACTCGTCCGTCTGCGACTCTTCGCGGGCGCGGCCGACCACCAACTCGCCGACGTAGGTGAAGACCATGACGGCGAGAGCGACGGTCACGAGGGCGGTTCGGACAGCCCCGGTTACCCCACCGACGGCCCGGTCGAAGACCCAGAGGAGCCCGATGACCGCGACGCCGCCGACGTAGATAGGAATGCGATAGACGACCAGCAGACAAAGTAGCCGCCGCCACCAGACGGACGATTCACGACTCATCATTCGTACTGTATTTCCTGGCACAAAAAATACCCCTGTCGTCGAGTCAGGAGAAGATGCCTTTCGCTTTCTCGGCCCCTTCGACCGTACCACTGGCCTCGATTTTGGCCTTCCCCGATCGGTACATGACGTAGATCTGGACGACGAAGAAAACGACCCAGAGGACGTAGCCGCCGACGCCGCTCCCGACGATGCCGATGGTCGTTTCGAACGCGGGAATCTCGAAGCCGTACTCCTCCGGCGTAGTCATGACCGAGCCGATGAGCAGGACGGTGAAGTAGCCGAAAAAGCCCGTCGCCCACCACATCGCCACCGTGCGGGCCCAGCCTGGCTGGGTGTGCTCGGGAAGACGCGTGGTGTTGACGATCGTCGTGAGCGCGTTGTAGGGCCACATCATGGCACCCGCGATGGCCGCGCCGATGACGAGCAAGAGCCACGGCTGGGTCACTTCGATGAAGTAGTTGGCACCGATTATGACGATGCCCCAGATGGTGAAGATGGTGAGCAGTCCCAGAAAGACGCGGGAGACGTCCCACCCGTGGGTGCGGCCGTACCCCTGGAAGAGGATGTCGACGCTGTTGCGAACGAACGACTCGACGATGGCGTACTGGGTGCTGAACAGCGCGATCCAGATAACCGCGTACAGCAGGAACGCGATCGCGCCGCTGAACTGCGGAATAATCTCGGTAAGCCACATGTCGATGGCGCCGACCTCGGTTCCGGCAGCGTATTCTGCCGCGATGGTCATGGCGACGGTCGCGACGACGAGGAGGCCGACGACGAAGGTGAGAAACTGCTCTTTCTGGGTGACGTTCCACCACGCCTTCCAGCGGCGGAAGTTGCGGTCGTTCGGTTCGAACGCGAAGCCGTCGTGAACCTCCTCGGACGTCCCGCCGCGGAGCGGGTTCTTGACGCGCCCTTGATAGGTACCCATGCCGAAGCCCTTCTCGCGAGCCCAGACGCCCTGCGAGAGGTTGATGTATCCCCCGGCACCGGCGTATGCTAGGCCACCGAGGAAGACAGCGATATTCATATTCGTTGGTAGCGTGCCGAAACTCACAGCGCCCGCGGGAACGTTGGTGAGTTCGCCGACTGAGCCGACGACGAAGATGAGGACGATTGAACCGCCGATGGCGAGTATCATCAAGCCAAGTTGAATCTTCTCGATGGCGTTATACATGACCGGGCCAGCCTGGTACGATAGCCAGATGGCGACCATCGAGAGAACTCCGATCACCGGCCACACCGACGAACCAGTGCCGAGGCCGGCCCACGCACCGAGCACCTTCGCGGCACCGGCTGCCCACCCCGGCCAGCCGAGGTGGAAGAACCCGGCCGCGAGGAAGAACCACGGCCAGAACGAATGGACGCGGTCGAACGCGCGGAAGATGCTCTCCCCGGTCGCCAGGGTCCACCGTTGTAGTTCGGTGTTGATGACGAACTGGGTCAGCACGCCGACCCAGAACGCCCAGTAGAGCGACCAGCCGTTCTGGGCGATGAGCGTCGGCCAGAACTGGGTCTCGCCGCTCCCGAGCGAGGCACCGAGCATGATGGCACTCGGCCCGACGATGTGCGAGAGCTTCGGCACCTTCGGCAAGTCGTGTTCCTTGAACCGCTCCAGTCGCCCTGTTTCGGGATACGCCTCCGACGTAGAGGCCGTTTCGAGGGAGCCATAGTTGACGCCCTCGTACACAGTATCGCGATACTGTTCGCCCATCTTCTCGGAAGTGTAAACATCGTCTCCCGTTGCGATACCGCCGTCCGCCTCGGTCTGTCTGTCACCTGTCATCGTGGACCACCCCTCCTGGGATGTGTCAGTTTAGTTATGATGATTGATGGCATTTCGAACGCTTGCCCCATGTTACCAAAGAGGAATTGATATAAATATCTTACCCAGGCTCCCACTATTTACTATAAGAATGGTGGAAAAATCGCTCAGTTGGTCCGTGCAGCATCCACGAACTCGATTGGATGTGGCGGCATGGATTCTCCGGGTCGGTCGCCGAGCTGGCTCCGACAGGACGCGCCCGGTGCAGTCACGGTGTCACCGTCGCTCCGTTCGACCTGCCGAAAGAGGATGTTCCCGATGGCCTGCGAGAGGTCATAATGTTCGGCCTCGTAGCCGAAACTTCCGGCCATGCCACAACAACCCGAGTCGAGAGAATTGACCTCGTAGCCCACACGCCGGAGGACGTCCACCGCGTGGTGGTCCTTGTTGGTCGCCTTCTGGTTACAGTGTCCGTGGTAGGTCAACGATTCATCGGGGGCGGCCCACTCGACCGCCTCGTCGAGTCGGTACGTGTCGATGTATTCACAGACGCCGAACGCGCTGGCCGCGACGTCCCCGACGCGTTCGTCACCGGGGAAGAAGTCGCGATACTCGTCCTGGAACATGACGGCGTCCGACGGTTCGAGAAAGACGACGTCCCACCCGTTCCGCACCTCTTTGACGAGCGCGTCGACGTTCCGTAGCGCCGAGGTACGGGAAGCGTCGAGGAAGCCCTTCGAGTAAGCGGCCCGACCGCTGTCAGTCACGCCGTTGGCGAGTCGGACGTGGACGCCCGCCGACTCGAGGACGCGGACGGCCGCCTTCCCCGGTTCGGGGTAGCTATAGTTCGTGTACGTATCGGGGAAGAGCAGAACCTTCCGTTCGGCCTCGCTCTCGGCGACGCGCGGGCGACGGTCGGCCATCCACTTCTCCAGGGTGTCTCGCCGGAAGGTCGGGAGGTCGCGGTCGCGATGGATTCCCAGCACCGTCTCCATGGCGGCACGAACACCGGGAACGGACGTTCCCCAGTTGGAGAGGGGTGCGAGCATGCTTCCGATGCGGGAGACGGTGTCGATGTTGGCGAACAGCTTCTCGCTGAGGGTGGAGCCGTTCTCCTGGTGGTGTTTGTGCTTGATCTCGGTCTTCAGCTTCGCCATGTCGACGCCCGTCGGACAGTCGGACTTACACCCCTTACAGCCGATACAGAGGTCGAGCACCTCTTCCTTGAAGCGTTCAGAGTACAGTTCTTTCTCGTCGAGTTCGCCGCTGATGGCGGCCCGGAGAAGGTTCGCCCGTCCACGAGTGGTCTGGATCTCCTCCTTGGAGGCGCGATAGGTCGGACACATCGTGTCGGTGTCCGTCTGTCGGCAGGTTCCACAGCCGTTGCACAGTTCGACCAGTTGGGAGAAGCCGCCCTCGTCGGTGAAGTCCTGACTGGTCTGGGGTTCGACGGACTGGTAACTCGCGCCGTATCGGAGGTTCTCGCGCATGTCTGTCGGGTCGTCTGCACGGTAGACGACCTTCCCGGGGTTCATCAGCCACTCGGGGTCGGCGGCGCTCTTGACGGCCTTGAACGCCTCCCAGATGACCTCTCCGTACATCTTCGGGTTGAACTCCGTGCGGGCGAGGCCGTCGCCGTGTTCGCCCGAAAACGACCCGTGGTGTTCGAGGATGAGGTCAGTGACGTCCTCGGTGATGGAGTGCATCTTCTGGATGCCCTCTTCTTCCTTGAGGTTGAGGATGGGTCGGATGTGGAGCGTGCCGGCACCGGCATGGGCGAAGTACGCCGCCGACGTGCCGTGGTCGTCGAGGACGTCCCGGAACGACTGCACGTACTCGGCGAGTTCCTCCGGTGGGACAGTCGCGTCCTCGATGAACGGGTAGGGTTTCGGGTCGCCCTCCAGACTCATCAGCAGGGGAATGGCAGCCTTACGGAGTTTCCATATCTTGGTCTGGGCCTCCTCGGAGTAGGCTTCGAGGTTGTCGAACGCCTCGCCCGCTTCGAGGAAGCGCTCGTTGGTGGCCGCGATGGCCTCCTCGAAGTCGTCGTGAAGTTCGGAGTCGTACTCGATCATCAGGGCGGCCGCCGCGTCCTCGGGGATAGGTTCGGCGTACTGGGCGAACTCAGTGGAATCACGGGCGAGACGGAACACCTCCTCGTCCATCAACTCGACGGCGCTCACGTCGTACTCCAGCGCCCGCGGGACGGCCTTCATCGTTTCGACGAGGTCGTCGAAGAAGTAGAGCGCGAGCGCCGTCTCCGCGGGCTTCGTGACGAGTTCGAGTTCCGCCTCGACGACCACGCCGAGGGTACCCTCCGCACCGACAACCAGCTTCGAGAGGTTGATACAACGCTCCCCGTCCGCATTCTCGTAGACGACCTTGTCGAGATTGTACCCCGAGACGTTACGCTTCAGGTCAGGATAGCGTTCCTCGATTAGCTCCTGGTTCTCCTCGACGGCCCGTCGAACCGTCCGGTAGAGTTCGGCTTTGAGGGAGTCGTCCGAGGACACCGCCTCCCACTCCTCGGAGTCGAGGACTATCTCGCGGGTTTCGACGAGCGAACCGTCCGCGAGGACGACCTTCAATCGTTCGGTGTAGGCGGAGGTGATGCCGTAGCGGACCGAGTGGGCGCCCGTCGAGTTGTTGCCGATGCCGCCACCGATCGTCGCCCGATTCGACGACGCGGGGTCGGGCGCGAACTTCAGCCCGTGCTGGGAGAGTTCGGCGTCGAGATGGTCCTGAACGACGCCGGGCTGGACAGTCACACGCTTCTCGTCCGGGGAGACGTCGAGGACGTCGTCCATGTACCGTGTCATGTCGAGGACGACACAGCCCGGTCCGACGCCCGCCCCAGACAGTGACGTACCCGCGCCCCTCGGGAGGACGGGGACGCCATGGTCGGTCGCAACCGCGACGGTCGCGCGTACGTCCTCGACGTCACGGGGGCAGACGACTCCGGCGGGCCGCGCCTGATAGATACTCCCGTCGGTCGCGTAGAGAATCTGGGCGTACTCGTCGAACATGACCTCCCCGTCCACGCGTTCGCGGAGGGCCGCGGCGAGCGCCGCGTACTCTTTTACGTCGGGGTGGTCGTGTCCGAGAGAGTCGACGGAGGTTTCCAACCCTTCTGGGTCGTAGTAGTCGTCTTCGACAGCCATAGCTACCGTTCGGAGGTGGACGACATTAAATTCTGTGCCACATGATACCACATATTAAAATGGACGTTGATAAAGGACTGGCGACAGCGGGAAGGAGACGGTATCGAGGATACGCTTTGCCGATGGGCCGAGAAAGACGACAGCACGGACCTACGGTAGCTCTGTTCGAACGTCGCTGACGCCGACCGGACCGTCCGGGGTACGAGGAACAACTCGACTTCGAGGAGGCGTGGTCGTTCGATAAGCCCGACGGCGAGACTATCGACCGATACCTCGCCGGCGACATCGGTGTCGAGATTCAGCTCTCTGACACTGTGGGGAGAACCCACCGACCACGACGACACGTTCGACCACGTCGCCGCCGGCGTCGAGGACGTGGACGCGGCTTTCCAGCGCATCGAACACCACGGCACCGTGCAGGAACTGCAAGACCAGCTGGCGGCCGTCGCGCGCACGGCGTTCGTCGAGGACCCCTGCCACGTCGTCGAACTCGTCGAACCGCTGGACGAGTGCGGTCGCGTGACCGACACGCTGGACATCGGAATCCGAGCGTCGACGGCCGGCACGTTGGTGGACTCAGAACGATTCGTCGAGAATCGGGTCACGCGAGAACATCGTTTCCCACATCTCCCAGACCCCGTAGAGTGCAAGAGGAATCAGAACGAACGCGGCGATGACGTAGGACCCGTCCCACAGGAACTTCATTCCCGTCAGCACGGTACCGCCGATGCTGACGCGAATGAGGATGGTCCCCAAGAACGCGTTGAACCAGCCGCTCATTGGCAGTCACTCCTCCAGTCGCTCATCGGCAATCCCTCATAGGCAAGCTTTCACGCACACGTGGAAAAATCCGTCTAACTGGGGACGGTGTGCAGGAGACTCTCATCGATACGCAGATGGACACGGGATAGAAAACGATGAGACAAGGAGAGGGCGCCGGGCAGAGTCCCGAGAGGGTGACCGGCACGTGGTTGGAGAGGTGGCGATGAACGTCGAGTCGATGTTCCGGTTCACTCGCCACCTCCCCGTTAGATAGCGTTAGCCACGCCAATCTGCAGACCGCAAAATGAGACTGCAAGCCTTCGCTGACCGGTGGAATCCGGTTTCCGAAACATATCGCGCTACCACAGCATGGATTTAATACGGTTCGCAAAACATCTGAGTATGGTCGATATGAGCATTGGACGCCACTACCAGCGCGAATTCGTACGGACGTTTTTCACTTCGCCGACAGCGGTGAAAGGGGAGGACGATTCCGCCAAGATGATTCAAAGTGCCGCCCAACTCCGCGGAATGCAGGCGCCGGACGTCTGGGTTCCGGACAACGAGGACGCGACGGCCCCGTCGATGCGCGACGAGGGCGCCGAGAACATCGTCCAGGTCGTCTCCGAGCACGGAGCCGACTTCCCGGGCGAGATCCACCCGCGCATCGTCTGGCACCGTGAGGATCCGACGACTCGGTACCAGGGTTTCCAGCACATGCTGGAAATCGCCGACCCCGACAATGGTGCCATAGAGCACATCGACGGCTTCGTAATCCCGGAGGTCGGCGACATCGACGACTGGAAGAAGGCCGACGAGTTCTTCACCATCGTCGAGAACGAGTACGGTCTCGAGGAAACTAGCCTCTCTATGTCGGTGATCGTCGAGAGCGGTGAGGCCGAACTGGCCCTCGGCGACCTCCGCGAGGAGATGGGCAAGCCCTCCAACAACCTCGAGCGGCTCTTTCTGCTCGTCGACGGGGAGGTCGACTACACAAAAGACATGCGAGCCATGACGCCCACCGGCGAACTGCCGCCGTGGCCCGAACTGCGTCACAACACCTCCCGGGGTGCCAGCGCTGCCGGACTTATCGCGGTCGACGGCCCGTACGACGACATCCGCGATATCGAGGGCTACCGCGAGCGGATGACCGCCAACCAGGCGAAGGGGATGCTTGGTATCTGGTCGCTGACGCCCGGCCAGGTAGTGGAGGCGAACAAGGCACCGCTGCCGCCGAAGACCGGGACCTGGCGGCTGGAGGTCGACGACCACGAGGTCGACCTCGAAGCGGATGATGGACGCCAGGTCTACGACGGCGACGAATTGGAACTCGAAGAGACCGGCGGCGGGGAGTACGTCCTGCGCGTCGGCGGTGACGAACACGAGTTCCACGAGGACGAACTGCGCGAGGAACTGCTGGATGTGACTGCGTATGTCCCCAGCATGGACGACATCGTCGACTCGATGGAGGAGTTCGAGGCAGCCAAGGAAGCAGGTAAAGGCGCTATTGCCATGACACAGGCGGCGACGCTAGTCATCGACGGGATCGAGATCGATATCGAGAAAGATAGAATGTGGGACGAGGCGACGTACCAGGCTGCAAAGACCCCGATCACCCTGTTCCAGGACGTCTACGAGAACAGGCCGGACCAACACGAGGAACTAGAGGAAATGTACGGCACGGACGTCGTCGAACGCGCCACGGCCCTGGGCAACTAACGGTCGGTTCGTCACCGCTCACTAGTCGCCGTTTTCGAAGCCAGCCGGGTGACTCCTCCCCGCCGTAAACGACGGGGTTTTAGCGCCTGCAAATCACCCGAAATATAGAATAGGTATTCAAAGGAGTGACCAGGTGATGTACTCGTCTCCCAGTCACTGCGAGCGATAGTGTCGAACGACGACGCTAGGGGTATCGAACGATAAATCTACGACATCGTCGCGGAGGTGTTCCTCTCCGGTTCCGACGTCGTCCTCTCTCCGGCGCTGCTTCAGCGCCGGAGAACACCGTCAAAACTGAATACATCACGGGAACGACGCCGAAATATCTGTTTATCTCCGTTTCCGGAGAGACGTTCGCCTCGCTACTCTGCACTTCCGCTATTCAATTTATGTCGTGAGCAACTCGTCCATCGTCTCGACCGTCAGTTCTCTGAGGATGACCCCGCAAACGAACAACTCACCCCGGACAACCTGGATACTGTCCCAGTTCAAGCACCTGCGCGAACCAGTGCCTCTCGCGGTAGACTATCCAGTTTGCGGTTCGAAGATGTTGGCGATACGGGCGACGATTGAGTTTCGTGTGGTTGGATCAGAGATGGTTTCGTATTCAGGTTGGAGCGTATCGTCTTTCGTCAACTGAAGGATAGTCACCGGATCATCGGTGATGAGCTGGTCGATATCTTCTCCGACGACCGTTCCAGACGTCGTGATCACCATTGCATGCGCGTCCACGTCTAACGCGATCGCTAGAAGGTTTGTAATGTCACCCTCGTCCGGTCGTTCGTGTATCGCAGCGACGACATGGTCATTTAGCATTTCGTCCTGCCCAAAGACGTGAACAGGCACTTCCTCGCCCGACCCAGTAGTCACCGTCGTATCTATCTTCGTCCGCAGCGTTCTGTTTTGCAATGTCTCGGCGACCAACTGTCGTGCGGTTAATTGCTCTTCGATCCACTTTGCTCCCTGGTCTGTGAGATGGTATTGGTAGAGGATTCGTTCGGTTGCACGCGTCGGTTGGATGATAAAACGACAGTCTCGGCATAGGAGTCGGTGCTCTTCCGTTTCGAAGATAGTATCACAGTTTTGGCAGAATTTTGCGGCCTCTGATTTCAGATTATCATGCGATTCGAGAACTATTTCACACTCTGGGCAAACGACGCTGTCATCGTCAACGAACTGGTCGTGTATCCCTTCGTGACCACACTCCGCATGACGATATCGCTCCGTCCGAATCGTCTCTGGAGAGCCACAAGACGGACAGACGGACGTATACTGCATTCCCTTCGTCTCGCAGTGAGGACAGATATACTGTTTCTCCTGAAACTCTCGGTGCAGCCGGTCCTGTTCTGCGAGCCTTTCCAACACTTCGAAGGCAGAGCCGTCGCGCTCGTCGAGACGAGCTTTCGCTTCAGGATATGTGACCTCGCCTGTATCGATGTCAACGCTCGGATAAATCCCATCCAACGAGTCCTCCCAGAGGTCGGTCATCAATCGGACTGTCCCCGGTGAAGCCATGCAGTGCAACAACAGTGATCAAATATTTAATTATCATCCAACTACTGACAGTACTGTTATCTTAGTTACATATTCCTCATCCAAGCGAATTGCCGCAGACAGTTAGTGATGGTTGCAACGTCGTGGCCAGAAAACGAAGCGTAGAAAATGTCGACCGACGTTTGAGTCCCTGATTCAGCGTTCGATAGTGTTTCTAAGACTGTGCTACGAATGACGTACGTAATTCCTAACCGGGTGAAAACGGGGCCAGAGTCGAAACCGTGTGTACCCACGATCGCCGGGAATCGTCCACACAATTCGTGCACTTGTTCGAAGAACCGCCACGCCATCGGGATCAATTCATGTCTGTTCGACTGCCGCGTAGAGTATATAACGTAAATCGAGGAGGAAACTCGAACCTTGCTACCGTGAATCCGGGACAGATAGAGAAAAGTAGTCAGTGAGCCGTTGCAGGGGCCGATTTTTCCGAGCCACGCGTTCGAAACTGAGACAGCATCTCTGTGAGCCGTTTTGCTTGCGATTCTAACGAGTCAGCTTTCGACTCTGTATCGTCGATGACGGGCGTCAGGTTCTGTTCTGCGGACGCTGCGACGTCCCGAGACTGCGCGGACACTTCTTCGTTCGTTTCGGCGACTTCGTCGACCATCGAGGCGAGATGCTCTGTAGACGTCTCCTGTTCGTCCGTTGCCGCACTAATCTCCGCAGTCCCCGTACTTACCTCCTCGATGCTATCGGAGATTCCCGAGAACTTCTCTTTCGCCTCGCAAGCCGTGCGCGTTCCCGTCTGTACGCTCGTTTCTATCTCCTCGATTTCGGTCACGACGTCAGCGGTCAGGCCGGTGACGCCCTCGATGAGAGTCGATGTCGTTCGCGCTCCTGGCAGTTTCCTCCGAGAGGGTTTTGATTTCGTCGGTGACCACTCCGAACCCGTGCGTACTCGAACCCTTCGTCGCAACTCTCGCAGCTTCTATATTCGCGTTGAGCGCCAGCAGATTGGTCTGGTTTGCGATGTTCGTGATTATCGTCGTAATCTCGCGAATCTGTTCCATCTGTTCGTCGAGCGTCGAGACGGTAGCAAGCGCAGATTCGGTTCGGCGTTGGATTGTCTCTATCGCAGTGAGTACTTCGGCGATGTTGTTCTCACCCACGTCTGCGTCCCGTGATACCTGTTGGGCAGTGTGAGCGAGTTGGTCCCCCGACGCCGCAATTTCCTGAATCGTGGCGGACACACGATTCACTTCACGGGAGAGCTCCTGAAGTCGCTCCGTCTGGTTTTGGACTTCACCGTGAATCACTTCGGAACTCCGAACGGTCGAACTCGAAACCTCCACGGCCTCCCACGACTGGGTGGAGACGGTTTCCGATTCTTTGGCGACGTTCTCCGCAAAATCCACGACGTCATCGACCACAGAAAGTTCGTCCATCAACACGTTGAACGATTCGGCGATTTCAACCATCGACTCGTTCTCCGAGGTGGGCTCGATACGTCGGGAGAAATCCCCGTTCGACGCTGCTTTGAAAAAAGTACTCAACTCGTCAGCCTCTGCTTTCAACTCGTCGTACAGTGACTCTAGTTGAGCAGACGTCGCCTCAGCCGTACGCCGCGTTTCTTCTGCTTTCCGCTGGGCTCGCTCGGCCTCCTGAATCCGTTCGCTCAGCGAGCGTTGCATCGAATCAAACGACTGATACAGGTCCCCGAGTTCGTCGTCACGACTCGTATCGATTTCCGGACGGGACGAGTAGACGTTGAGCACCCCATAGAACGTTCCTTTGTAGCGGAGTGGGACGGCTGCCGACGACCGATACCCCTGTTTCAGCGCTTGCTCACGCCACGGTTCGTACGACGGGTCGTTGAGGATGTCCTGTGCTACCTGCACCGATTGGTTCCGGACGGCACGGCCAGTCGGTCCCTGTCCGGTTTCGGTGTGGTCGGCGGTGATGGTGACCGTCGAAAGGTAGTCGTCTTCGATTCCCGACCAGGCGTGTGGTTCGATTCGGTCTGTGACGGTCTCGCCTATCCACGCGAAGGTGTAGGCTTCCGAGTCCGCCAGTCGTTCGCAGACCGTCTGTTCGAGTTCGTCGCGGCTCGTAGCCTGTACGAGCAGCGGGTCGATGGAGTGAAGACTATCGGTGACTTGACGGACACGTTCGAGTGCATTACGCTGGTGACGTAACGTCTGCTCGCGCTCTTTACGGGCGGTAATATCGCTAGTTGTCCACTCTCTCGATAACGGCGGCAGCAAAAGCTCGGTCTCACACCGGAAGGACACCGAAAGCGAGACGAAGAACCCTACGAACGCTGCGGAGAGTCGAGAAGGTATCGA
>NZ_JBPEHH010000066.1:0-22490 GCF_054177595.1 Haladaptatus ordinarius
AGGCGGCCAGAGCGGCAGGGACACACCCGTACCCATCCCGAACACGGTAGTTAAGCCTGCCTGCGTTTCGGTCAGTACTGGAGTGCGCGAGCCTCTGGGAAATTCGATTCGCCGCCTCCCACTCATACTCACATTCATCACCCGCCCGAGAGCGCCTGCTCTCGGGCGGGTTTTTCTCCTTCGCCAGGAGTACCAACGAACCGAAGACGGTGAGGGTTCTTCGTGACGGGTGACGGTCATCTCGTGTCGAATCGTCACTCGGATGCACGTGGTGCATACACCCGCTGTGCTGTCACGAATCCCCCAGCGTCACCGTCCGTCGAACGTGGACGGATTGGTCCGGTCGTCCTCTCGATACCGAGACTGGAAACGTCGGATTGAACAGAATCGCCGCGTTGGACGGAACGAGACGCCCATCGAGAAGCGATAGAAATCTCACCTTGAGACGATAGTTCGGGCAGGACGACACCGAACGGACGTCGAACGACCGTCGAAGGCGAGCGTTCGTCGCCGAACGGTCGACGTTTCGATACTTTCCATCGGGCAGGTTTCCGGCCGCGGTTCGAGCGGTACGGCTAACATCCCATCCATCGACATTTATTACGCAGACGATTGAATAGGTGGTGTACGAATGGTCTCCATCGACGTCTCGTCTGCAGGACACAAGTTTCTCATCGTCACACCGCTGCTCCTACTCGTCGTACTGACACTGGCTGTCGACGTCGTCGAACTCCCGAGCAACGAAAAGCCCGCTCCGAAACCCGACCACCCGACACCCATCGAGAACTGTCGTGAAATCAACGAGCCGGGAAGGTACGTTCTGACGGGAGACTTCGGCGGTGCGGCCGGGTTGGCGAGCGGCTGTCTCGAAGTCAATGCGAATAACGTGACGATAAACGGGTCCGGTCACAAGATTCTCGGGAGAGGGGTCACCGACACGACTGGCATCCTCGTCGGAGAAAAACGGAGCGTGACCAACGTCACCATCCACTCCGTGCGAGTCGAACGGTGGAATCGGGCTATCCACGTCACGAACACCACGAACGCGACGATTCGGGACGTGACGACGGTTCGAAGCACGGAGGGAATCAACGTCTGGAACAGTACGCGCGTCTCGGTCGAGAACTCGTGGGTGACGAACAACCTGTTCGGTGTCGTAATCGACGAGAACAGCCGAGAAGTCACGTTCTCCTCGACGCACTTCCGGAACAACCGTGCGGCGGATACGACGGAAGACCGTGGTCAGTCACGCGAAAACGACGGGTGAGTGTTCGACGGTCTCACTCCGGCTGTTCTTCTCCCGGAGCGATCGTCTTTTTCTTCTTGATGACGCTGGCCCAGTCGGGATACTCCTGTCGTTCGGTGCCCTCGTACTCGGGGTTACCGGACATGGCTTTGATACTCCGGGCGTCGTCCAGACTCCAGACGGCCCCGTCCTCGTGAAAGAGTCCGTTGAGCACGCCCTTCTGTCGGAGATAGAGAGAGAACGCCGGTTTGACCATGAGTGACCAGAAGAAGTTCCCGACGCCGTATGCCTGTATCGTGGGTGCGAGCGAGGAGTAGTCGGGAACTGCGGCCCGTCCGGACACTTCGGCGAAAAACTTGTCGCCGGGGCGGATTCGCTGCCACTCCGAGAGCCAGACTGGCGCGTCGAGTTTCTCCGAGACGTTGTTCGCCTGTCGAAGCACGCGCTCGTACAACTGTGGCGTTCGCGCGAAGTTGTAGTGAAACTGGAGGATGTCCATCCCCCAGTCGAGGTATTCGACGTTGTTCGCCAGACTGGTCGACCCGACCGTGAGTGGAATCTCCCCGCGGTACAGGGTGAACGTCTTCGAGATGTCCCTGAAGAATCTGATGTCCTTGCGATTCCACCCCGGTTCGTTGGTCAGTTCGATGGCGAGTAAGCGTTCGTCGTTGCGATACCGCTCCATGAACCAGACGATGAAATCGCGGGGGTTGTCCCAGAGAGCTTTCTCTGCCATCGTTCTGGTGGACGGCGAGAACGCCTGCACAGCGGTTCGGGGGTCGTCGTTGATGAGGTTTTCGTACGTCGGTTCGCGCCCGACGCTATCGAACAGGCCCAACAGGACGCGAATCCCGTGCTGGTCGGCGGTGTCCAGAAAGTGTTCGAGCGCTGCTCGATGTCGCTCCTCGTTTTCTAACCAGTACTCGTAACTCAACCACGTTCGAATGGCATTCAGGTTGATGCTCGCGGCGTATCCCAGATCGCGCTCGATTATCGCTGGGTCGTAGTCTCGCCACATCTGGTAGCGATTGAACGCTCGCGTCGGGATGTAGATTGCACCGCGAACGTCCACTGGCGCGTCGGTTTCGGGCGGCAGGTTGAGCGACGTTCGACGCTGGTTTCCCGTCCGTCTCGAACCAGAGCCACGGGCTTCGACGTTTCCACTTTTCGATACACTGGGACCCAAACCAACACCTGCCCCGACGCCCAACGCGAGAAATTCACGGCGGCCGACTCGCCTGCTCATACCCACCGTTCGCTCTCGAAGGGCAACAAAGTAACCCTTCGATACCCGTGGATTCGGCGACGGAACTGTCCCGCCAGCGCCAGTTCACGCGACGCCGAACCTCGAATAGCAGTCTGTGGCGAGTTGGACGCGTCTCGGAACCGATTCGACCGAGATTTGGTAAAGACTCGGCACAAATATAGAAAAATCTACTTTTAATCGTCCGACGGATTCTCGTTCGTGCGTTCCAGCGCACGGGATTCGATGACTACGACAGACCCACGCCCCACACCGAAGTCGAACGACGATAGACCGAATCGGTTCGAAACGTCACGACGAACGTTCCTCGCTGCCGCCGGGGTGACCGCACTCGGCGTCACGGGAATCGGAAGCACCGTCGGCGTCAGCCAGAACCAGATGCAGGCGTTCACCGTCCGACTCGAAAACGTCTCGACGGGCACGACGCTCACGACGAGCCACGACGGAGAACGCGCAGAACAACCGGTTCCACTCTCACCGGGTGCCTACGCCGTCCACGGGAACGACGAACCGATATTCACGTCGGGCGACCCCGAGCGAAACAACGGTCTCGAAGAAGTCGCAGAGGACGGCAACCCCGAGCGACTCGCGTCGTCGCTCCCCGACCGCGACTCCGTCATGTCGAGTGGCGCGTTCACGACGCCGATGGGGAGCGACGAACCGAGCCCCCTCCCGCCCGGTGAAGCCTACCAGTTCGATATCGAAGCAGCACAGGCGTCGAGCACTCGCCTCTCTCTCGTGTCGATGTTCGTCCCGTCGAACGACCTGTTCTTCGCGCTCGGTGGCGCGTCCGGGATTCGACTCTTCGACGGAAACGAACCGATCATGGGCGACGTAACCGACAGCGTCTCGCTCTGGGACGCAGGAACCGAAGTCAATGAAGAGCCGGGCAACGGATCGAATCAAGCCCACCTGCAGAGCGAACCCGGCCTCGGACTCGTCGAACGCGGAACGGTCGTCCCGATTACGGAGGTCAACGGCTACGACTACCCCGAGACGTGTGACGTGCTGAGATTGACGATTCAGCCACAGTGACCGACCCCCACACACAGTGACCGACGACGAACGACGCGACCAACCCCCGCCGATCGCTTTACCCCTCTCGTATCGGGGCGCTCAGCGACGTCGCCTGCAAAAGCATTTATGCACGTCTGACACACAGGAATGTAGGAACGTGCGATGGAGAAGGCGCTCTGGTATCTGCTCACAGCGACGCGCGGCGGGAAGAACCGTGTGCGAATCATCCGCGTCCTCTCCGAGAAACCGATGAACGCAAACCAGCTCGCAGACGAACTCGACCTCGGCTACAAGACGATTCGACACCACCTGGAGATGCTCGAAGACCACGGCGTCGTCGAATCGAGCGAGAACAAGTACGCGAAGCTGTACTTTCTCACCGACCGGTTCGAATCCTATCGCGAGACGTTCGAGACGATACTCGAAAAAACTGAGCTCTGAACCATGGCAACGACGATAGAAGCGGCGAGTGTCCTCGCGGGCGTGAACGTCCTCTTTCTACTCGCACTGACGGGAGTGTGGATTCGGAACTACACGCTGTTCAAGTCCCAGTTGGTGTTGGGCCTCGTCGCGTTCGCGGCCGTCATGCTCATCGAGAACGCGATGGCACTGTTTTACTTCGTGACAATGCAGGGGTTCTACGCGATGTCGCCCAAGGTGCAACAGTCTGTCCTCATCCTTCGGGCGCTCCAGTTCGTCGCGCTCGCGTTTCTCACCTACGTCACCCTGAAGTAGAGAATCGGGTGCGTCGGAGTGCGAGACGGAGGCGAAAAGATCCGACGAAGCCAGAACACGTATCACTGCGAATGCCATCCGGTTGCACACATGGTCGACGTGAGCGGTCACTTCGCGATGGCCCTGTTGTTCGCCGCTCCGGCGTGGATAGTCTGGGGTCGCCGAGGCGCGCTTGGCTTCACCGGGTTCGCGCTGGTGACTGCCATGCTTCCGGACGTCGACCTGGTTCTTCGGGAGCTCTTTCCAGTCACCCACCACGGAGTGACCCACACCCTGCTGTTCGTCGCGCTCGTGAGCGTCCTCACCGGGTTGGTCGCAAGCCGCTGGCTTACGACCCGATTCAACGCTCATCGATGGATTAGAAGCACCGAGATTACAGCGGAGACGGTATTCGTCTTCGCTACCGCTGGGTTGCTGACGGGCGGCATCAGCCACATCTTCGCCGACCTGCTTTCGGCACCCGACATCGCAGCCCCACTCTCGCCGTTCTGGCCGGTCTTCGACCAGACGGTAATCATCGACGTCATCTACTACAAGTCGGTCGTCTGGAACTTCGGGTTGCTCGCCGTCGCGGTCGCGCTCCATCTCGTGCTCACCCGGTACGAGAGCTACCCTCTCGATACGCGCTACCGTATCGGCGAACACCGACAGGGCTGATGAAGGAGAGACTGGACGACGAAAGACCAAGACTGGTCGCCGGAAGATGAGAGGGGTTCGATGGGGGGGTCTTAGCATGGCCATAGAAATCTCAGTACTCCCGCAGTGCTCTTAGCAGGGCCGTAATCGGTACGATAGTCGGTACATCTTAGCACGGGGGTAACTGATTCATTCCGTTCATCGACAGCAACGCCGAGAGTGCGGTCGTTTCTCGTTCCGACCGAAGACCTCCACACTGCGACGGCATTACTTCCCAGCTAATCGAGTTCGACCGTTCGTGAAGCGAAAACGGTCGTCGGGGGTCATAAGCCATGCCTCCCCATGCAAGAGTGACCACGCAGTCGGCGTGGTCGGCAGATATCCCCTACCCACCTCCACTATGAGAAACACGACTCACATACTCAAGGAAACGCTAACAGTCGTAACGATGCTTACGACGTTCGTGAACACGATTGTAGAGATTGCGACCATCACTCGTGTTCGAATCATCATCGTCGTCCTCCTGGCCTGCCTTCTCGGCGTGACTCTGTTGGTACGCGAGTAACGACCGCCCGTTCGACCTGCTGTTGCTCCTCTTCGCGTGGGTGGCCATCGTCGGGCTATTCGCCGTGATTCCGTGGGCCGTCGTGCGACTGGCCGTTGGCATCCTGGAGATGGACGTGTGGACGCCGGAGAGTGAACGTACTCTCGTCGACCACGGGTACGACGAGGTGCAGGACATCACGACGAACCGGATGACGAGACTCGACATCCCTACCCCGATACGGCGGTAGAGCGCGAACACCACTGAGCAGTGGAAACCCTCCAGAGGGGTGCCAGTGGGGCGGAGACCGTCCAACGCTGAATTCGAACTCGAAGGTCGACGTGACGAGTCTCAGTCCCACCGCAGTTTCTCGTCCAGTCGGTCGCGTCCGATGGCCTTGGGGGCGCGGTCGTCGGGAGCACCGTGACCACCGCCTCCGGGGGTGCGAACCGTCCGAGAGACGATGCGGGTGGTGCAGGGGGTCCGGTCCGGGGCCGGTCACGTTTTCCTTTCGCCGTTCGTATCGCCCCCATGGTAGGGAGGGAAGACGACCCGAGTGACGAGGGTGTCGTTCGCCGCAGTCGAAACGCCTACGCGGCGTGGGTGCTCGTCGCGGCCGTCGCCAGTTCCGCGCTCGTGAGCGCCATCGACGGCGACCCGCTGTGGGCGGGTCTGTGTGCCACAGCACTCGCTGTTTCACTGCTGCCGGTCGGCACGTACCGACGTCCGACGGTGATGCTCCCGTGGGAAGTGCTCCTCTTCGCGGCCGTTCCACTCGCTAGCGTCCCGTTCGGGTCGTTCCTCCCGCGTTCGGTCGCCACGTTCCTCGCCGTCGCCGCACTCGCCCTCGTGCTGGCCGTCGAGTTCGACACCTTCACCGCAGTCGAGTTCTCGTCGTCGTTCGCGGTGGTCTTCGTCGTCACCGCGACCATGGCGGTTGCCGGTTTGTGGGCGGTCGTCCAGTGGACCGCAGACCGCGTCCTCGGCACGCAGACTCTCTCGGGACTCAACGCCGTGATGTGGGCGCTGCTCGCCGCGACCGCCGCGGGCGTCGGTGCTGGTCTCGTGTTCGCCGCGTACTTTCGGCGCGTCGATACGGGGCGGTTCGGATTCGATGCCGGGGGAAGACGCGACCGCCCGGAGAACACGACGGCGGTCGAACCGACCGAAGGGTGGGGGAACCTGTCCGACAGCAGCCAGAAACGGGTGGTCCGGGCGTTCCAACTCCTGCTCGTGGGCGTGTTGGTCATCGGCCTCGTCGAGACGAGCGGCGGCATCGTCGTCAACGCGGCAATCGCACTCGCGCTGACGACGTTACCCGGCGTGCTGGAACGAAACCTGCGGCTCCCAATCGACACCCGGTTGACGCTCTGGATAGTCGTGCCGGTCTTCTTGCACGCGGTCGGCACGCTGGGATTGTATCAGTCCTTCGGGCTGTGGGACCAGTTGACTCACGCGCTCTCCTCGTCGCTCGTCGCCGCCGCCGGCTACACCACAGTTCGAGCCCTCGACGTCCACGCCGACAGCGTCTACCTGCCACGGAAGTTCATGGTCGTGTTCATCCTCCTGTTCACGCTCGCGTTCGGCGTCCTCTGGGAACTGCTTGAGTTCGGACTCGACGGGTTGGCTGCCGCGACCGGCACGCAGAGCATTCTCGCCCAGTACTCGCTCTCCAACACCATGCTCGACCTCGTGTTCGACTCCGTCGGCGGCCTCGTCGTCGCCGTCTGGGGTGGCGCTCACCTCTCGAAGGTTTCCCACGCTCTCGCGGGTCAATTAGAGTCGGAGTGACGGTCGACCGACGAGCTCTCTATCCAGGGTCGATACCGGTCACATTCGGTGATACCCACTCGTTTAACCCACTGCCCGCCCACGTTCGACCTACTGTATCGATGTCGCACAGTCGTCGGTCGGCCGTCGAATATCTTCGAGACCTGGTGTCCGGGCTTCGCGGCGACGGTCGCGGGTGGCTGCTCGTCGCCGTCGCGGTTGGGTGGGCGTTCACGCTGGGGCTTCGATTTCTCATCCCGGCGCTGTTGCCACAGATAAAGTCCACGTTCGCCGTCTCCAACGCTACCGTCGGACTCGCAATCACGGCGCTCTGGGTCGGCTACGCACTGATGCAGTTTCCCGCCGGGGTGCTCGTCGACCGAATCGGCGAGCGAGTCCTGTTGACGGGAAGCCTCGGTCTCTCGGGGCTGAGCCTCTGTCTCGTCGGATTCTCTCCGGTGTTCGCCGTCTTCTTCGCCGCGAGCGTAGCCTTCGGACTCGGTTCCGGACTCTACGGGCCGAGTCGGGGAACCGTTCTCTCGCGTACCTTCGCCGGTAACGCGGGGATGGCGTTCGGCGTCACTCTCGCCATGGGCAGTATCGGGTCGGCAGTTCTCCCGGGTGCCGCGACCGCCGTCGTCGGTCGCGTCGGATGGCGGGTCGTCCTCGGAAGCCTCGCCGTCCCGTTTTTCGCCGTCGCCGTGCTGGCGTGGCGGGTCGTCCCCGAGCACGCTCCCGCCCCGGAGACGACGGACACGACTCTTCGACCGGCACGACTCCTCCGCGCCGTGGTTGGGACGCTCTCCGACCGTTCGATTTTCCTCGCGACCGTGGCCGTGGGACTCCTCTTGTTCGTCTTTCAGGGATTGACGGCGTTTCTCCCGGTGTATCTCGAGACGAAAGGACTCGACCAGCAGACCGCCGCGCTGTTGTTCGGACTCATGTTCGTCTCCGGCGCCTTTTCGCAGGTGGTCGCCGGTAACACCGCAGACCGCATCGGAATCAAACCGGTGTTGCTGGTCGTCACTGCCATCGGCGTCGTCACACCCATCGCGCTCACGTTGGCTTCGAGGACGACGGTGCTCGCGGTCGTCGTCGTCGTTCTCGGAACCAGGATGGCGATCGCACCGGTCACGAACGCCTACATCGTCGAGACGCTCCCCGACCACGTCGAGGGTGCGGCGTGGGGGTTCATCCGCACCGGCTTCTTCCTCGTCGCTTCCACCGGGTCGACGTTCGTTGGTTTCTTCGCCGACGCTGACCGTTTCGACGCCGCGTTCCTCGTACTCGCCGTCCTCTCGGCGCTCGCGCTGGGTTGTTATCTTCTGTTGCCCGACGGGACGTAACGGCCACTGGCGATTGCAGGGACTGGTCGCTCCGAGGGTGCGTGGTACAGGAAGTCAGAGGCAGTGTGACGAGGAGGGTCGTGGTTGATGGCACCAGACCCCGGCTCGTTCAGGGGAGCAGGACTCTCGTCACACTCAGTTCGTTCACCGGGTCTGGTATATGTTTTGTGGGTGTCCGACGCTCGGCGCGACGGCCGGTGGTGTGTTCGCAGGTGCTCACGCTGCCAGTGGAGAACAGCCGGGACGAAAACGCCGTCGTGTTCGGTTTTCGCCGACGGCGGAGGCGACGAAACGGGCGGTCAGGGCACACTCGTCACCCCGCTAGTGCGAACACCTATACACGGGTGTTGCCTCTGTGAACACAGGGAGAACGTGGGAGTCGAGCGATGACGAACCGGAATACGCGAGAAAGTGACGGAGGGGAGAACGTTTCGAACCCCGTAATCGACACGTCCATCCTTCACGACGTGTTAGACGATTCTGACATCGGGGTCTTCATTCTCGATTCGGATTTCGCTATCGTCTGGGCGAACGAGACCATCGGCGAGTACTTCGGACTCGATACGACAGCCATCAGGGGGCGGGACAAACCGTCGCTCATCCAGGATGCGTTGGGAGACATCTTCGAGTCCGGTGACGAGTTCGTCCGCCGCGTGCTCGCTACCTACGAAGACAACACCTCTACCGAACGATTCGAGTGTCACGTTCTGGCCGACGAGAAGCGGGCCGAGCGCTATCTGGAACACCGGAGCAAACCGATTATCGACGGCATCTACGCAGGTGGCCGGGTCGAACTCTACTACGAAATCACCGCTCGAAAAGAACGCGAAGCACGACTCGAAACGTACGAGGCAGTCGTGGAGACCGCCCGTGACCCGATTTGCGTTCTGGACCTGGACTACCGTTTCCAACTCGTCAATCCCGCTTTCACGGAACTGCTCGGAATCGAGCGAGAGGCCCTCGTCGGAGAGCACATCTCCATCGCCGTCGAGCGAGGGCTCATCACCGAAGCAGCGCTAGAGGAGGCGGCGGCGGAACTCGACCGTCTGTTCGAACGTGACGACCCCTCCGGTCGACTGGTGACGTCCGCCGACGAGTTTGGAATCGACTTCGAGAGTTACTTCTCGGTTCTCACCCACGACGGAGAGCCGGTCGGCATCATCAGTATCGGTCGAGAGATAACCGAACGAGTGGAGCGAGAGCGAATGCTCGCCGACCAGCGGGACGAACTCGAAATCTTGAACCGGGTCAATCGAACCATTCGAGGCGTCAATCAGAAGCTCGTTTCCACGACGACGCCGGACGAAGTCGTCCAGGCGGTCTGTGACGAACTCGTCTCCTCCGAGCTGTATCAATCGGCGTTGTTCGTCGATCGAGGCGAAACGCCGACGGAGTACACCGCTCGGGGAGTCGCTGGAATGGACGACGAACTCACCCAGGCGCTCTCGAATCTCGACGTACTCCACGAACGGGAGACGCCAGCGGACCACGTCTACGAGACGGGGGAGCTCGTCGTCGTTCCGCACATCGGCGACGAACCGACGTTTCCGGACGAGTTCAAGACGACGCTTACCGAACGCGGGTATCGCTCTATCATCCTCATCCCCGTGCAGTTTCAAACGAGGACGTTGGGCGTGTTGATAGTCTACGCGAACCGTTCGAAGGCCTTCGATAGACGCGAACGAACCGTCTTCGAAGAGCTAGGGGAAACGGTCGGTTCTGCCATCAACGCCGCAGAGCAGACGAAGTTGTTGCACGCGGATACGGTTCTCGAACTCGTATTCCGAACGACCGACGAGGGTATCTTCGTCGCCAGAACGTCGAAACAGACCGGTGCCACCTTCACGCTCGAAGGACTCGTGCCGACACACGACGGCCTCGCCGTGGAGTACATCGCCGTCGATGGGATGTCACCGGAGAAACTCGTCGAACTCGCTGCGGACGCATCGACCGTCGCTGGCGTGCGAGTCATCGAAACGTCCGACGACGGCGGACTCCTCGAGATGAGTCTGACGGAACACTCACTCGCGATGTCGCTGTTGAAACAGGGTGCCCGGCTTCGGGGGGGCGTCGCATCCGACGGTGTCGTCCACCTCACCGTCGAAGTCTCACCCGATACGAACCTCCGTTCGCTCATCACCCAGTTGCAACGACAGTTTCCCGACATCGAACTGAGCAAGAAGACGACGATAGAACGGCCGGTCAGAACGGTTCAGGAGTTCCGCCACTCCATCGGTGAAACGCTCACCGAACGCCAACAGACCGCGTTACGAACCGCGTACTTCTCGGGGTACTTCGAGTGGCCCCGCGATAGCACGGCCGAAGAACTCGCCGGAGTGTTCGACGTCTCCCCTCCGACGTACCACCAGCATCTACGGAACGCCCAGCGAAAGGTGTTCGCACTCCTCTACGACACGTGAGTTCTCGGGGTCGGCCTCCGAGCGTGAGTTCGGGCGCGGTTCACGTTTCGACGTACCGACGCGTTCGTGCGGCGACTTCGGACTGAAACGCTTGCAGGTCGACCGACTCCGCACCGTCGAAGAGGTGGGTGTACTCCGTCCGAACGACGTCTTCGAGGACTCGCTCGTACACTGTCTCGACCGTCACCGGCCGGTTTCGACGCTCCAGTTCGGCCACGACGGTTTCGATTCGCTCGTTCGTCACGTACCGCCGTGCGAGTGCCTCGGGAGAGTCGGTAACGGGCGTGGATTCGTCGTCCCCCTCGAATCGGGGATTACGTAAGAGCGCACGCTGTCCGGTTTTGTTTCGGGCGACGACGCCCGCCGCGGGTCCGTCGTACCACGTAGACCGGGGAATCTCGTAGGAGTCGGGGTCGAAATCGACCGCTCGCGTCTCCTTCTCGAACGTGTTGATTGGCGTCAGTCCCAGCGTGGTGTAGATTCGTTCGACGACGTCCGGTGGGAGGTATCGACCCTTCACGTCCGACCACACGTCGGTTCCGAGAAACGAGGGGAGACGGTTCCACTCGTAGTCGATTCGCTGACGTCGTGTCGCCACGCCGAAGAACACGACCGATTCGACGTCGTCGATAGCGGCGCGAACCGCTTCCCGGTCGAGCGACTCCCGAACGTGACGGACGACGTGCCGATACCCCATCGGTATCTCGTCCACGTCGAACACGCGTTCTCGGTCACCGAACCGGATCACGCCCGACTGCTCCAGTTGGAAGCGAACGTCCGCGCCGTCGATTCGCTCCTGTATCCAGAGGTGCCCCCCCTCGAACAGTTCGGGTGGCGCAGTTTCGACCGGTGGCACCGGCGGAAAATCTTTCATTCATCGCCACTTGGAGACCCACTCCGTAATCGTTTTCCCCGGCGTCGCAGTCGCCACCGTCGTTCGGGACTCGTACGCCGTGTAGACGGCCTCGGGTCGGTCCAGACGCGCTCGTTCCCGTTCCGTCCGTGAGGTTCCGTTGACACACCCAACGACGTCGCCGTCCAGGGTCACGAGCGGCGAACCGCTGTTCCCGTCCGCCGTCGGGACGACCGCCAGTAGCCACCTCGTCCGGGGGTCGTAGGAGTCGTATCGACCGAGACTGATGACCCAGTCGCCGACGGGCGCAGGGTGACCCACCGCGATTACCGGTTCTCCCGTCGTAACGGTCGCAGTCGCGTCTACCGAGAGCGGTGGCGGCGTTTCGAGGTCCGTCCGCAAGAGCGCGATGTCGGGACGGAGGTCGCGGTGGTAACCCGCGCGAGTTGCCGGGCCGGTTCGCTCGTCGAACGTCTCGATTTCGACCGTCTCCGTCCGCTGGACGAGATGTGCGTTGGTGACGAGCGATCCGTCGTCGACGACCCACCCCGTTCCCAGGGTGTGCTCCGTTCCCGTCTCCGTTATCTTCACGACAGACCGTCGAACTCGCTGTCCGACCGTCCTCGCCCGTCTACGGGTCTTCGCGGAGAACTCGGTCCGTTCGTCCCGCCGGCCGCGGGAGGGTGTCGCCGCAGTTCGTGCCCGTCCGGCGAACAGGGTGGGAACGCCAAGTCCGGCCGAACGGAGCAACCCTCGTCGGGTGAGTCGGTCGGTCATCGTTCTCGGTCGCTCCGACTACCATCGGGAGGTGAATAAAGTCGACTGCCGGTCACGAGTTCGGGAACGTCCTCTGCCACGGAGGTCGGAACTGGTCGGAATCGTCTTCGTCGGGGGACGTCGGTGTCGACCCACCGTATCGGGGGCGTTTACACGTTTTCGCGACTAGCATCCTTGAAGTGACGGCCGTGCGTAGTCGAAACTATGCCTGAAACAGACCCCTTTGGGGCGATAAACGAGGTAACGTTCGGCGATACGACCTACAAGATGGCGGACCTCACCGTCCTCGAAGAACAGGGTCTCTGTGACCTCTCCCGCTTGCCGGTGAGCATCCGAATCCTCCTGGAATCGGTGCTCAGAAACGTCGACGGGGAGACGATATCCGAAGACGACGTTCGAAACGCGGCGTCGTGGCAACCGGACGTGCCAGACGTCGAAGTCCCGTTCAATCCTTCCCGCGTCGTCCTCCAGGACCTGACCGGCGTCCCTGCGGTGGTCGACCTGGCAGCGCTCCGCTCGGCAGTCGACCGAGCGGACAGAGACCCCAGCATCGTCGAACCGGAGGTGCCCTGCGACCTCGTCATCGACCACAGCGTCCAGGTCGATTACTTCGGGTCCGACGACGCCTACGAGCGCAACGTCGAACTGGAGTACGAGCGCAACGCCGAGCGTTATCGGGCGCTCAAGTGGGCACAGGAAGCGTTCGACGACTTCCGCGTGGTGCCCCCCGGAACCGGTATCGTCCACCAAGTGAACCTCGAACACCTCGGGCGAGTCGTCCACGACCGCGAGAACGACGGCGACCGGTGGCTCCTGCCGGACACCCTAGTCGGAACCGACAGTCACACGCCGATGATCGGCGGTATCGGCGTCGTCGGTTGGGGGGTCGGTGGCATCGAAGCCGAGGCCGCGATGCTCGGCCAGCCGATAACGATGAAACTCCCCGAGGTCGTCGGCGTTCGTCTCACCGGCGAACTCCCCGAGGGTGCGACGGCGACCGACCTCGTGCTCCATATCACGGAACACCTCCGCGAGGTGGGCGTCGTCGACCGGTTCGTCGAGTTCTTCGGCCCGGGCGTCTCGTCGCTCACCGTCCCCGACCGAGCGACTATCGCGAACATGGCTCCCGAACAGGGGTCGACCATCAGCATGTTCCCCGTGGACGAGGCAACGCTCGACTACCTCGAACTCACGGGCCGCGACGCAGACCACATCGAACTCGTAAAGGAGTATCTAGACGCACAGGGGCTGTTCGGCGAACAGGAACCCGAGTACACCGAGGTCGCAGAAGTCGACCTCTCGTCGGTCGAACCCAGCCTCGCCGGCCCGAAGCGCCCCCAGGACCGCGTCCCGATGGGCGAGATGAAACCCCACTTCCGGAACCTCGTCCACGGCGAGTTCGAAGACCAGCTCCACGAGGTAGACGAGGACGCGCTCACGCGCTGGCTTGGCGAGGGGAGTTTCGACGACGAACGCCCCGACGCCGACCTCCCCGAGCAGGGCATCGGCGACCTCGGGAAACAAGTCTCCGTCGACGTGAACGGCGAACAGACTGAAATCGGGCACGGCAGCGTCGTCGTCAGTGCGATCACCAGTTGTACGAACACCTCGAACCCGTCCGTGATGCTCGCCGCGGGACTGCTCGCCAAGAACGCGGTCGAGCGCGGCCTGGACGTTCCGGCGTACGTGAAAACCAGCCTCGCGCCCGGAAGCCGCGTCGTCACGGAGTATCTGGAGGCGTCGGGGCTGCTCCCGTACCTCGAAGAACTGGGATACAACGTCGTCGGCTACGGCTGTACGACCTGCATCGGGAACGCCGGACCGCTCCCCGAACCCATCGAGCGCGCCATCGACGACCACGACCTCTGGACGACGAGCGTGCTCAGCGGGAACCGGAACTTCGAAGCCCGAATCCACCCGAAGATTCGCGCGAACTACCTCGCTAGCCCGCCGCTCGTGGTCGCCTACGGACTCGCCGGTCGCATGGACATCGACCTCGAACACGACCCGATCGGGACGGACGACGACGGCGAACCGGTCTACCTCGCCGACATCTGGCCCGACCCGGCCGAGGTTCACGAGACCATCCACTCCAGCGTCGACCCGTCGATGTTCACCGAGCGATACGCCGAGGTGTTCGAGGGCGACGAACGGTGGGAGGCGTTAGACGCCCCGACCGGCGACGTCTACGAGTGGGACGACGAGTCGACGTACATCCGCGAACCGCCGTTCTTCAAAGACTTCCCGCTCGAAGAGCCGGGGGTCGCCGACGTCGACGACGCGCGGAGTCTCATGCTCCTCGGCGACACCGTGACCACCGACCACATCAGCCCGGCCGGGCCGTTCAGCCGAGACTTGCCCGCGGGCGAGTGGCTGGTCGAACACGCCGTCGAACCCCACGAGTTCAACACGTATGGGTCCCGCCGCGGCAATCACGAAGTCATGATGCGCGGAACCTTCGCCAACGTCCGTATCGAGAACGAGATGCTAGACGGCGTCGAGGGTGGCTACACGATTCACCACCCCTCCGAAGAGCAGACGACCGTCTTCGAAGCCAGCGGCCGCTACCGTGACGACGATGTCCCGCTCGTCGTTCTCGCCGGCGAGGAGTTCGGGACGGGGTCGAGCCGCGACTGGGCCGCCAAGGGAACCTCGCTGCTCGGCGTGGAGGCGACCATCGCCGAGAGCTACGAACGCATCTTCCGCGACAACCTCGTCGGCATGGGCGTCTTGCCCCTGCAGTTCGCCGACGGCGACGGCTGGGAGTCGCTCGGCCTGGATGGCTCGGAGCACTTCCACATCCGCGGGCTTGACGACGGCCTGGACGTGAACGACGAACTCACCGTCGTCGCGGAGCGCGAAGATGGCTCGACGGTGGAGTTCCCGGTCACTGCGCAGGTGGGGACGCCCGCCGCCGTCCGATACGTCGAGAACGGCGGCATCCTGCACCTCGTGTTGCGCCGACTGCTCACCGAACAGTAGCGTAGTCGCGGCGACCAATCGCGGTCACGATCGGATTTTTCGTCGCGTCTTTACTGGCCTCAGACGACGAAGGTGCACGCGCGTCTGAGACGAAGCGGGTCACGTTTCTTGGTGGTGGAGGTCGTACGGTAGCTCATGTCAGGGGGTTTGGTTTCCGACGAACTGACGGACCAGTTCGTGAGTGCCTGTCGAACAGTCATCGGGGACGAACTACGAAGTATCACCTACTTCACGGTGGACGAGTACGAACAGGTGTACCTCCGAAGTGACCTCGAACGCGACGCCGACATCGACCGGTTCGTCGCGAACGAACGGTTGGGGTTCACCTCACAACAGACCTACGGGGGCTCGGAACTCGGGGAGTACGTGTTCACGATTCGCGTGTTCGATTTCGGTTACGTCACTCGCGTCATCGTCGGTGATTCGGGCGTGTTCGTCACGACCGATCCCCTCGAGATGGACCGGTTCAAAGAGGTCGCGGCGGCGGTCAAAACGGTGCTCGCAGAGGAGACGTAGCCTCGTTTCCCCCGTGGTGCCGACCCGGTGGTCGCGTCGCTTACTCTCCCCACGTCCACCGGGCGTCGAGGACGTACCGATAGATGCCGCTGACCCCGATTGCACCGACGTTTGCGACGAGATACGGGACGTTACGCCACGTCACCAGCATGTAGAGGACGCTGAGTTGGATAGGGATGGCGCTCCCCCGAACGAGGTTGGTTTTCAGCAGTCCGAGGAGATACGAGACGCGCCCCGTGTTTTGGGTCGCACGGAACGTCCACGCGTTGTTGAGCACGTACTGGAAGACGATGGTCGCCTCGATAGCGAGGAGCGCGCCGACGAGATACTCCAGGTGGGTGAACTCCACGAGGAGCCAGAGGAGCACCGTCTGTACCCCCGAGGCGACGGTGCCGACCACGACGAACCGCCTGAGCTGGGGGGCTATCGGGCCGCTGAAGAGATTACGGAGGAACGCCTGGAACCTCATCGGTACCCCTCCGAGGGAGACGCGGGGCCGTGTGATACTACTCCGCGTGCACGACGACGTTCGCCGTCTTCCGGTCCTCGTGTTCCCCCGCGCAGGCTCCCGTTGGTCCGGAACCGTGTGTCGAAACGGCGGTGACCGCTTTCCCCGTGGGTGCCAGCACGTGATTCATCCACGATGTCGTAATCAGTCCGTTCTGCTACTGAAGGTTCTGGTATCTGCTCGCAGTACCCACCGTCGGCAGCGGTCACGAGAGATGAACCACTTTCGACACGTTTACGACGACGGTTCCAGAATCGGGACGCATGTCGACAGCCCCGCCGACGAGCGTCGTCCTCCCCACCGTCGAGTGGACGCCCGCGTGCGAGGAGGTCGCCGACCAGCTCGAACCGGACGACGAACTTCTCGTCGTCTGTGACACGGACGCCGACCCCGTCGCAGCGCGTCGTGATTCGCTGCCAGACGGCGTTCGAATCGTCTTCGCCGGTGAGCCGGCGGGGTGTTCCGGCAAGGCGAACGCAATAGCCGCCGGAATGGAGGCGGCTCGTCACGACCGCTTCGTGTGGACGGACGACGACTTTCACCACCCACCCGACTGGCTCGCCGTCCTGCACACCGACTACGACCGACACGGTCCCGTCTCGGAGCTCCCGTTTTTCGTCGGCCGGGACCCGCTTTCGTGTCTGCTGGAGCCGGTCTACGCCCTCGGCGGGACGCTCGGTGCCTACAGCTCACACAAAGCGTGGGGCGGTGGGGTGGTGTTCGAACGCGACGACGTCGACGTCGACGTCGACGCCTTCTTGCGGAACCTCCGTCGCACCGTGAGCGACGACGGACTGCTGTCCGAGTACCTCGACGTGACGCCCATCAAGCGGACGCGGACCGTCGAGGTCGGCGGCACCCTTCGTGAGACGTGCGAGCGACACATTCGATTCGTCCAGATCGTCCGGCGACACGAGCAACGCGACACGGCGGTCATGGGCGTCGTCTCGTCGCTCGTCGCCCTCTGTTGTGTCGCCTTTCCGCTCCCCGCTCTGGTCCTCTCGACGCTGCTCGTCGCGGGGACGTACGCGGCGTTCGGCGTTCGGCGGTGGACTGCGCTCCTGGCGTACCCCGTGATGCTGGTGCAAGTTCCGCTCTTCTTCTACGGGCTCGCGCGGCGGACGTTCGTCTGGGGCGGTCGTCGCTACCGCTGGCGGGGGAAGTTCGACGTTCGGGTCATCCAGGAAGCCGACTGACTGGTCTCAGCGTCGCCTCTTCGATTCCGCCCCGATTCTCCTCGTCGTTTCACCGCCGACCGTCCGGCAACATCCGGAGGAACGGTGCCGGTATCGGTGCTGTGTAGCGGTTATATTCTCACCGACCGGGAATCGGTGGGACGATTGATGCTACTAGCGACGCTAGTTACGAACGGAACCCATCATGAGACGAACGGACTCCCCCGACGTACCCAGCGACCTCGACATCGCACGGACGAGCACGCTCCGACCTATCGACGAAGTTGCCGCGGACATCGGTCTCGAACGCGACGATTTCGAACTGTACGGCGACACCAAGGCCAAACTGACCCTCGAAGCGACACATCGTCTTCTCCGCGAGGAAGAACGCGGGACCACCGTCGTCGTGACGGCGATGACACCGACGCCGAAAGGTGCGGGCAAGACCGTCACGACGGTCGGGTTGGCACAGGCGCTCCACCAACTCGGCGAGAATGCCAGCGTCGCCGTCCGCGAACCGTCGCTGGGTCCGGTGTTCGGCATCAAAGGTGGCGCGGCGGGCGGCGGCTACTCGCAGGTGTTACCAATGGAGGACATCAACCTCCAGTTCACCGGCGACATCCCGGCGATTTCGGCCGCACACAACCTCCTCTCTGCGATGCTCGACGCTCACATCCACCACGGAAACGACCTGAACGTCGACGTGGACGAAGTATCGTGGCCGCGAACGGTCGATATGAACGACCGCTCGCTCCGCGAGACGACCGTCGGCCTCGGGGGTCGAGCGAACGGGCCGCCGCGTGAGGACGGTCACGTCATCACGGCCGCCTCCGAGTTGATGGCTATCCTCTGTCTCTCCGAGAACCTCGGCGACCTGAAAGCGCGGCTTCGCCGAACCATCGTCGCCTACGACCACGACGGAAATCCCGTGACCGCCGGCGACCTGGACGCCGCCGGGGCGATGGCGACGCTCCTCAAGGACGCGATTCGACCGAACCTCGTCCAGACCATCGAGGGGTCGCCGGCGTTCGTCCACGGCGGTCCGTTCGCGAACATCGCGACCGGAACCAACACGCGCATCGCCGACGACATCGGTCTGGCGTTGAGCGATTACCTCGTCACCGAGGCCGGTTTCGGTGCCGACCTGGGCTTCGAGAAGTACGCCGACATCGTCGCCCGCGCCGACGAGGATATCGCTCCCGACGTCGCCGTCCTCGTGGTCTCGGCCCGCGACCTGAAATACCACGGCCTCGACCAGTGGCCGGTCGATTACGACGCCATCGCCGAGGCCGGTATCGGCGAACTCGAAGCGGGATTCGAGAACCTAGAACGGCACGTCGAGACGCTCGAAGCGTTCGGCGTCCGCTTCGTCGTCGCTATCAACCACTTCGCCGGTGACGACCCGGCGGAGGTAGAGGCCATCGTCGAGGGATGTGAGGCTCGCGACTTCCCGGTCGCCGTCTCCGACGTCCACGCGTACGGTGGTGAAGGTGGGCTCGAACTGGCCCGTGCCGTCCGAGAGCAGGCCGAACTGGGTTCGGACTACGCACCGCTCTACGACCTCGACCAGTCGCTGCGGGAGAAAGTCGAGACCGTGGCGACCCAGGTGTACGGAGCGAGTGGGGTCGAGTACACTAGCGACGCCCGGCGGGACATCAAACAACTCGAAACGCTGGGATTGGACGACCTGCCGGTCTGCATCTCGAAGACTCCCCACTCGGTGACCGACGACGCCTCGAAGAAGGGGGCACCGACGGACTGGACGCTGACCGTGCGCGAACTCTACCCCTCGGCCGGTGCAGGGTTCGTCGTCGCGCTCACGGGGGACGTTCTCACCATGCCGGGACTCCCCGCCGAACCAGCGGCCGAGGCTGTCGACGTGGAAGAAGACGGCACCGTTCGCGGTCTGTTCTGAACGACTCCTTCTTCTCTCATTTTGCTAATGATATTATGGTTTAACCGACACTTAAAAACAAAAAACTCATTGTGAATTTAACCGAGTGCGACAGTTTAGGTTCATCATAGGAAAGTGTGTGTGGCAGTATGGCTACACGTACGATGAGCCGACAAACCCGGAGAACGTTCCTCGCAACTGTCGGTGCGGCCGGTATCGCTGGCTGTGCCGAACTCGCTCCTTCGAGTGGTTCAGAAACCACCACAACCGACGGAACCTCCTCGACTGGCACCACCTCCACGTCGACCCAGACCACCACGAACGGTGGTTCGTCCGGTCCCCAGACGTTCGAGAGTTTCGAGTCGCTCAAAAACTGGCACGCCGTCCAGGGTCAGGGGAGTCTGAAAAAGAGCACGAAACAGACGTACGAAGGCTCGCAGTCGGCCCATGTCGTCGGCAGCAAGCAGACCAAGGAGGGGAAGATTTTCCGCGCGAACTTCGACGGGAACTCCGTCGATATGAGCGGGAAGAACCTCTCGATAGCGTTCAAGTGCACCTCACACGACTTCGTGAAGGTCGCCGTCCAGCTCCATGCCCCCGACAGCGGGCACGTCGTCGAGATGAAACGCACGCTCTACGGCCCGAAAGGCAAGTGGGTGCGACTCAACCTCGGCGTCACGCGCGACCAGCGGCCGAAGACCATCGACCTCTCGAAAGTGTACGAGATACGTATCCTCGCCCGCCCGGTGGACACGAACTCCGCCAACCCCGTCGAGTTCTACGTCGACGACCTCAAGACCGTTCCCACGCCGAAGAAGGGGAAAGTGATGCTTACGTTCGACGACGGCCTCGAATCCCACTTCACGAACGCCTACAAGATGATGAAGGGTTACGGCTTCGCGGGCGTCGAGTCGGTCATCACGGATGCGGTTTACGACGACGGTTTCCTCACGCAGACCCAGATGCGAAAGATGCGCTCGGACGGGTGGGACATGATCGCGCACCCGAACACGCAGGCGACGCCGATGGACGAACGCTCGCCCAAAGAGCAAGAGCAGTTGATGAAAGACGCAAAAGGATGGCTCAAGAAGTACGGTTACCAGGGCCACAAGTACATGGCCGTCCCGAAGAACGTCCTCGGGCCGAAGACGTTCGAACTCGCCCAGAAACACTTCGACCTGACGCTGTCGTTCGGCGCATCGCCGAACGCGCTCCCGACCATCCAGAAAGATACCATCCTCTCCCGGATGTACGGGACGGGTGACCTGAAGTCCACCAAACAGAAGATAGACCACGCCGCACGCTACAAACAGTTGTCGGTGTTGTTGTTCCACGACATCGGCGGTGACGGCTTCTCGAAACAGCAGTTCAAAGCCATCCTGGACTACATCAAACAGAGCAACGTCGACGTGGTCACGGTCTCGGACATGGAAGAGCAGGGACTGCTCATCTAGTCGCGTCAGAACTCACCCGCGCCCATCCGTCGTCGAGCGATTCTTCGTCGCCGTCGCCGGCCGATGGACTGCCGTCAGACGTGCGCCTGACTGACATTCATGTAGCGGCATGCAGACGACATCGTATGGAATCGACGACAGGTCCACACGACGCTGGCCCCGACCCGCGACCCGGAGGTGAGCCCGGATGTCCGACCGAGTAGTCTCTATCGAAGTGTTGGTCGCCGACTCTCCAGAAGACGCTCCTGCAGTCGAACCGAACTCCCGCGTCGACGTCTCTGTGAACGACCAGATGCTCCCGACCGCGAAACTGGTCGACGGGCGGTACGTCGCGTGGTGGTTCCAACCGACTGCGCCCGAACCCGACGACAGCGTGACGACGGAGTGGGTCGCCGCACCGACCCGGTACCTGGCAGCGGCGACGTTACGCGAACTGTGGGAGAATCCGTCCGCGTTCACGTCGCTCGTGAACGCGCCGTCACCGTAACTGCGAGCGACGCTTCTGACGCCTCGTTTCCTCGTCTCGTCACACTCGGTTGATGAGTATCGAAAGGATTATATTTCGAATCGAAACACTTCTATCGACGTGCCTCGTTTCCCGAATCCGATACGGTCGCTCATCCTGGCTATCGGTCTCTCGCTCTCCCACCTCGGCCTCGTCGACCCGAAGAACGTTCGTCGAACCACCGACCTCGCGTGGCCGCGCATCGTCACCGGGTTGGCCCGTATGTCGAAGAACGCGGTCGACGTCGCGTTCGTCGGACTCGCCGTGGGACCCGTCGCCATCGCTGGCGTCGGGTTCGCGACGCCGTACTGGGGTCTCGCGTTCTCGCTCGGCGGTGGCTTCGCCGGTGGGACGATTGCTCTCGTCTCGCAACGGTACGGCGCACAGGCGTACGGAGAACTCGGCCAGGCGATTCGGTCGAGCGCCGCGCTCGTCGTCGCGGTCTCTCTCCCCGTCGCGGCCGTCTTCGCGCTCTTCCCGGCGACGCTCATTTCGGTGATGACAGACGACGCGGCGGCGATAGCGTTCGGCGCGTCGTACCTCCGAATCCTCGCAGTCGGCGTTCCGTTCGCGGGTCTCAATCTCATCGGGAGTCGCATCTACATCGGTGCCGACGACGCCTGGACGCCGATGCTCGTTCGGGCAGGCGGTGCCCTCACGAACATCGTTCTCAGTGCCGCGTTCGTCTTCGGATTCGAGATGGGCGTCGACGGTGCGGCGCTGGGGACGGTCGGTAGTTCCCATCGTTCCTGATTACTGACTCGGTTTCTGGGGCGAGACGAGAGTAGCTGGCGCGGATGAGCGAATGATTCAACCAAAGACGGCGGTCTCACTCCAGTGAGAGCGCC
>NZ_JBPEHH010000067.1:0-22224 GCF_054177595.1 Haladaptatus ordinarius
AGACGAACGATTCGAGCTCGGTGCGTTCCTCGTCTGAAAGATCAACCGTATACTCCTTGTTTACCATATCCTCTCTAACAGATTGTCTCTTAACAATCTATGGTTGACGAAGCACTAGCTCTCGTTGGTAGTTTGGCGGACGTTACTGATTGACCGACGGTCGTTGTCGGTGGACAGATTACCGCTGGCAGCAGATCGACCCCCGTCGACGGACGATTCAGCGCGTGGAAGGCGAATCGTCACGACGCTCCCTCGTGATTGGTTGGCCCCGAACGTGAGTTCGCCACCGAACTTACCGACGACCCAGTTCGTCAACCAGAGTCCGAGTCCGCTTCCGTGCTGCAGGGCCGTCTCCCGACCTTCACTGAGAACCGACTGTTCCTCGCTCGGAATCCCCGGACCGTCGTCGGTGGTGGTTATCTCCACCTACTTTCCCCTGTTCGAATCGACAGTCGATACCGAGATTCTGACGACGGGCGTCTCTCAGTCGTTGTGTTCGACCGCGTTTTCGAGTATCTCGTTTACCACCGTATCGAGCGTCTTGTCGCCGTACACCCAGGCGGATTCGGGAAGGTCGGCCGTGAGGTTTACGTCCGGGTGCGATTCCCGGAGTTCAGAACACGAGCGCTCGACGATATCCGTGATTTCGATAGCGGTTTTGGTCTTCTGCCTTCTATCGAGCGTCTTGCCGACCTCACGAGCTTTCTCACTGACGTCTATCAGTTCGGTCGCCTTTCGTTTGATGACCTTCGCACTCTCGGCTGTCTCGGGAATCGAATCTATGAGGTTGTCCGCATGGCCGAGCACCACGTTCAAATCGTTCCGGAGGTTGTGTCGGAGGATGCGGTTGAACACCTGGAGACGTTGTTCTCGTCGGAGTAGTTCCTGGCGCGTTCGAACCGAATTGATCGCGTAGGCGATACTGTTCCTGAACTTCGAGAGGACGTGTCGCTCCGTTAACCGAACGCGTTCGGATGGTCGGCGTAGACGTTCAACACGCCGTAGTTGGTGTTCTCGTACTGGAGCGGAATGGCGGCTCTCGACCGACAGCCACAGTCGACTACCCTTCCTCGCCACTGATTAGCAGATGCATCGTCGGATATATCCTATACGACCTGAATCTCGCCGGTTTCGAACGCACGAGAGAAGGTTTTTGACTCGGAATCGGTTGCACCCTCGTGGAACACCCTGTCGAGAACCTCACCTTCGATTCAGGCGGAAACGCGTGGTACCATTCGACCGTCGTTTACTTTTCCCACCCACGCGAACACGTAGGACTCTGAATCCGCGAGTCGTTCACAGGCGGTCTTCTCGATGTCCTCGCGGGTCGACGCTTCGAGAAGTGACTGACTTACGTCCCAGATGAGGTCGTTGGTCTCTATCTATCTGCGAACGGCTTTTTCTGCACGTCGGTGCGAAACGGCATTCTCGATACGGTTCGCCAGCGCGACGAACTGACGGCGTCCCGTTCCTTTCTGAAGATAGTCGGTGACGCCGGCAGAAATGGCCCTGCTCGCCGTGTTCTCGCTGCCACCTCCAGTCAGGAGAATGAATGGAACGTCTGGGTCCATCTCCCTGATAGCGTACAGTAGTTCTAAGCCGTTCATCTCGGGCATCTCGTAATCACTAACGACGCAGTCGAAATCCTCTCGTTCGAGACGAGTGAGGGCGTCGGTGGGGTGTTGTTCGGTGTGAACCGTCACGTTTGGATGTTCTTCTTTTAGAACGTCCGACGCAACCGTAGCGTAGAACTCGTTGTCCTCGAGGTGCAACACCCGGGTCGGGCGACGTTCCATCCTACATTACTGGTATGTCATGTAATTATTAAATATCTTTGTCCAGTTTCTCGATTTTCACCCGGTGGTAACAGCAAAGAGTAACGATATGTCGTTCGCCAGTTCCGACCAGGTGACACGACGCCGTTCTCACTGAGAGTCCTCGGGCGCGACCGGCACTTCACCGAAATGTGGGTCGACATCAGCGCTCGGTGCGGCCCACTTCACCGCGTTCCCTAAAATGCGTTGTATCTCGGGCTGTCGATAGATGGGGTACGTCTCGTGGCCCGGTCGGAAGTAGAAAATCCGTCCGGCTCCTCGCGTGTAACAACACCCGCTTCTGAACACCTCCCCCCCTTCGAACCAGCTCAGGAAGACGAGTTCGTCCGGGGCGGGGACGTCGAACCGTTCACCGTACATCTCCGCGTTCGGAACCACGACTTGCTCATCGATACCGTCGGCAATCGGATGTCCCGACTCGACCACCCACAGTCGCTCCATCTCTCCCTCGTTGCGCCATTTCAGGTCACAACTGGTGCCCAGGAGCTGTTTGAATATCTTCGAGAAATGACCCGAGTGGAGGACTAAAAGCCCCATCCCGTCCAGAACGTGCTGGTGAACCCGCTCTACTATCTCGTCGTCTACTTCTTCGTGTGCGGCGTGGCCCCACCACGTGAGCACGTCCGTTTCGTCGAGTACGTCCTCGGTGAGTCCGTGTTGTGTTTCGTCCAACGTCGCCGTCTGCACGTCGAATCCCCGCAGTTCGAACGCTTCTGCGAGTGCGGCGTGGATACCGCTTGGATAGCAATCGCGAGCCGCCTCGTCCTCTTGCTCGTGGCGAAATTCGTTCCAGACGGTCACTCGAATCGAGTCGTCCATGCCCACTCTGGCCGCCAGGACGGATTTACCTTTTCGGCCAGTCATTCCGGTTCGTTCCTCCGGTCCCTCGCGGTAGCTTTGGGGTTTCCGGACCTTCGTTCCTCTTTCGAGACCACTCTCTTCATTCGAAACCACCCGTCCCCACCCGGTCTGCTTCGAACTCGTACACCGTCCTCACCGTTCCAGCGTATTTTTCTCGGAGCCAGACCCACTGTTCGTTGAACCAGCGAGCATCTGCGAACCGTAAATATCCCAACGCGGTACGGGAAGCCCCGCCGTTTACGGCGGAGAGGATGTCACTACTGAGGTCGAGGCGGCAATTCGAGTCGGAGATGTTCGATTTAAGTGTTAGTATAATAGACAATCGGCCGTGTATCGGTCGATCCGTACTCAGTGGGCACTGGTCGTTCTGTGGGGAGTCCTCCTAATCGGCGTCCTGTATGCACCGGCCACGAACGACGACTCGCTGTTCCAAATCATCGCCCTGTTTGGGGTCGCCCTCGGAACGACCTCGTCTGCTCTACAGCTTCGACGCCGAGGGAGAGAGCAACGGTGAGCGGCGCACAGAGGTGCCACTCGCCGTTTCACTCGTCGAAACGTCTACGCGATAAGGATTCAACGGAGGCCGTCCGTCCCAACGACCGAGTTGTGGTCGTGACTATCGCCGATCGAAGCAATTTTTCGGGCTGAAATTCGTCCGACGAACTCGTCACGGCAGTAAGAGGAAATTTTATACGACGTGATAATTGAGTAAAACATGAGGACAGAAACCCAACAAGTTATCCACGAGGAACTTTGGCGGAGCGTCGTTTGGTTAGCGATTGGTCTGTTCGGGTGGTCGCTCATCATCACGTCGACAGACGTGATCGAGGCGACAGCACTGACCGCCCTCGGACTTCCTCTCCTCACCGCTGGTGTGCTGGCAACACTGATGGTGAGTATCCGTCTCACTACCGGGTTGGAGTTGAAAACACAAACTGAAGGGAGTCAGCGTCTCTGGTTCACCACGGGAAGCGTTCTCGGTGGCTTCCTCGTTCTCTACGACGTCCGGGTGAACGGGCGCGACCCGCTCATTATCATCGGGTACAGTATCGCCGTCGTTCTCGAGGTCGTGATTTGGCGCGTCTCTCGAAGACGGTAGTCCACGTCCCGAAGACGGTAGTCCACGTCCCGAAGACGGTAGTCCACGACGTGATACTCACAGAAACGGATTCGGTTCCAGTAGCGGTTGCGGAATCGAATTTCGAGGGAGCGGGACAATTTACGCTCTCACTCGATTTCGGATTCTTCGGCGTTCCCTTGTCACCCCACACCTCGTCGTCCGCCCTCTCTCGTCACCCCACTCTTCGTTCTCCTCCTCACTCGTCACCCGACACTTCGTCGTCTTCCCACCCCTCGCTGTACACCGATTCGTCGGGAACGCCGAGGTCCCCGAGTTTCTCTTTCGTGTCAACGACCATCCCAGGAACGCCACAGACGTAGAAGTCGGTCGTTTGGGGCGATGGCACGACCTCTTCGACGTGTTCCTGTACGTGTCCAGTCATTCCGGCCCACTCTTCTTCGGAGAGCGAGAACGCCACGGTCAGGTTCTCGTGTTCTGCTTCCAGTTGCTCTAACGTCTCGCGGTACATGACGTCTTCTTGCGTTTTCTCGCCGTAGAGGAACGTCACGTGTCGTTCGCCCTCCCGAAGATACTGTTTCAACATCGCCATCATCGGTGTGATTCCCGTTCCCGTCGAGACGAGTGCCACGTCGGTGTCGAGATTCCGGAGGTAGAGATTCCCGTCGAGGTCTTCGATTCGAATCGTGTCGCCGGGTTTCCTTTCGTGCATGAACCCGGAGGCCGTGCCCTCGTCGTAGCGTTTTATCGCCAACGTGATGTTGTTCGTTCCCGGCAGCGAAGTGGCAGTGTAGGGGCGAACGACCTCGTCTTCGTCGTCACTGCTGTCGCCGTCCGGTTCGAAGTGCAGGTGCGTGTGCTGGCCGGGTTCGAACTCGAAGCGGTCGTCGTCGGTCAGTCGAAACTGTTTCACTCGCGGGGTCATCTGATGAATCGACGTGATTTCCACTTCGCGCATAGCGAAGCGAAACACGGTGAGGTCCGTAAACGAACTGGCCGCACGGTGAGGTCCGTAAACGAACTGGCCGGAGGGCATAACTGTGGCGGACACCGAACTGTTCTACGATGGATTCTTCCGACCTCCCTGAGACTTTACCTCGGGGCAAGCGCCAATCTATGAAACGTGTACGAGCGGTAAGCAATCTCTTGGACGAGGCGTTCCGCGTCCCCTTCACGAACTATCGAATCGGAATCGACCCAATTCTCGGATTGCTTCCGGTCGGTGGTGACGCTGCGTCCGCGCTCATTTCTCTCTACATCGTCTTCGAAGCCTACCTGATGGACGTTCCTCGGGACGTTCTGGCCCGGATGGTGATGAACGTCCTCATCGACACGTTCGGCGGCGTGATTCCCGTCCTGGGATCGATATTCGACGCGGCGTGGAAGGCGAACACGCGAAATCTCGAACTGCTCGAAAAACACGTCGAACGTTACTGAAAGAGTACGAGTGTCCTCCATTTTGGGTGACGGACTTCCATCCGAAACCCGTTACGTGTCGTTCGCGACGAGTTGGGCGACCGAGAGCACCGCGAACGCAGAAACGAGGGCGACTCCCCAGACGAGATTCGGAACGAACGAAATCGGTGGGATACCGAGCCAGGAAGCCAGCACCGTGACGACGCCGACCGCGCTGATACGGCGGTAGTACGCGAGCCAGGGGATGTCGCGTTCGTCTTCGAGTTCGACTTCGTCAGTGTCGTCGCCTGGGAGGTCAAGATAGGGGTCGAACTGGTCGGCCAGCGGGCCACGCTCGACGACACCGCGACTCTTGTTGTACTCGATGATTCCCTCGTTGTCGAGTTTCGGGAGGTGAGACTGGTAGAGTGCGATGTAGACGCGCTGGCGCTGGTTGGAAGAGAGAGCTCTAACCGTCGTGTTGTTCTCCCACGCAGCGACCTGTTCTGCGATGTCGCGCATCTCGACGGGCCCATCCGTATCTTTCAGGTAGCGTAACGCGAACCGACGGCGCTGAGTCTGCAGAATGTGGAAAATCTTGTCCCGAGACAGCGGTTCTGGAGACTCCTCAGTGGCGACGTCGTACGTGTCTGTTGCCATCGAGTCGGAACTGATACTCATCGTTTTCCGCTCAGGTATGTCTCGATTACCGCTCGTTTCGTGTCGTTCAAGACGAGAATACCGTCGTTAGTTCGTTCCGAGAGCATCGTTCGCTCTGGAAATCGGTCGTTTCGTTGCTCACGTGCCATGTGCTTCAATAACTCTGGTGGAATTTAAAAAGGTGTTGGGTCGAGGTCAATGTTAAACTACCAATTTAAATTATATTTACTAAGTGGTAGGTAACGTTTCGTGACGGTTGGGTTCGGCCCAGGTTCGTCACCGGTCTTTTAATATCTCGAAATCGAAACTTACTCCGACGATGGCGACCTTCGACAGGGGTGAGTATCGGCAGGTCGTTCGACGACTCGCGAACGACGTTCACGAACGAATGGCCGTCGGGATGAGCATGCGTTCTGCCCTGTATCGGACGGTCGGCGAGTGTGTGGTCGACCTCTGGAACCGGGAGGTATCGCTTCGCGTCTGCGAACTCTCCGAGCGGGACCCCGAAATCGACGTAGTAGCCGAGGTGATAACGGAAGACGCGACCGACACGCACGCCGACTACGAGGTGTACATCAGGGCGATGGCGTTTTCGGTGCTCTCACAGGACGTACGCAGCGTCGTCGAACGAACCGACCGCGTCGACGCCGACGATACCGACACGCGAGACCCGCGTGAACTCACCGATTAATCGCCACATCTTCGAAGGGGCGGTACACTTACCCGTCGAGAGAATCATCTCCTCCACCATGTCTGAAACCGCCCATCCCGACGAGGAGTTTCCACCATGCGCAAACTGTGGCAAACTCGTAGACCTCGCCGACCATCACCCCACGGTCGTCATCGAACACAACGTCACCGCAGAGGAGGTAGAACGAGTGACGCTTCATTTTTGTAGCAGCGACTGTCTGGACGAGTGGACGGGGCCGTTTCCCGAGTGATACGTGCTCCGTCCGTGAACGAGTGGTCCCGAGCGTCGAGAGAATCCCGCGCTCCCCCTCTCGACGCTCGGAGGGCTTTAGGCATCTCCAGACCATCCTAATCGCATGGAAAATCCGCTTCCCGAATCGACGTGGAAACGTATCGCGTTCGCCGGTGGCGCTGTCGTCGGATTCTTCGTCCTCTCACTCGTCGTTTTCCCCGTCGCGCTTTTGGCAGTGGAGTACGTTGCCGGAATCGTCACAGCGGTCATCTCGACTATCACCGAACCTCGTAGGGGTCGTCGTCCGGCATGAACCGTCCTAAATCGACCGTCTGTTTGTAGTCACTGGCCAGAAGAGCGTTCAGGCGGGTCTCGAGTCGCTCGTCGTCTCGCGGCCCCCACGAACGTGGGTCACGAATCGGAACGACGAGGAAGCCGCGACCTTTGATCTCCTGGGCGTGAAGCGAATTCATGTCGACGTCCACCTTTTCGGCCTTGGACGTGAACTCCCAGAAGACGTGTTCGGTCGCTCGCGCCCCGACGGGAAGCAGGACGTGTGCCGCGATAGCCCGAAGTTCGGCGTCGAAAAAGCGTTCTAACGTGGCGTACTCGGCCGAGGTCGGCTCTCGACCGTCCGGCAGACAGCACATGTGGAGGTAACTCGCGAACAGGTTCGCCACCGACGGTTCGTCGCTGTAGACGTCACCCAGCAATCCGACGTCGTTCAGCACGGGTTGTAGTTTCTCACCGACTTCACTTCCCGTGAAGGGAATCCCAGTTTCGACTCCCCCGTGTGCGCCGGGATGGTCTCCCACGAGGTGAAAATCGGCGTTGGCATCGCCGTAGCCGTACACTGCACTCGTTTCGCCGGGGACACAGTCGTACTCGCAAGGCGGACGCATTCCAAACGGGTTGCTCGTCCTGTCCGTGACGTTCTGCACGGAATCGTATACTATCGTGAGCGTTAAAGGCAGCGCGGTTTCGCCCCAGTGGCTGTGGGGTGGTAACGTCGAGGTAACGAACGCACGTCGGGGTTCCTCCACGTTGATAGTGTACGGTGTCGTAATCGAAGGGGGGGTTCGATGACAAATCACGTTCCGCTCGAAGAGTACGGTCTCGTCGGTAATCTCGAAACGTGTGCACTCGTCAGTACCGACGGAGCGGTCGATTGGTGCCCGTTTCCTCACCTCGAATCGGCGAGCGTGTTCGCTCGCATCTTGGACGAGGACGGTGGCTATTTCGCCATCAGACCGGACGCAACGTACGAGGCCACACAGCGATACGTCGACGTAACGAACGTCCTCCGAACCGAGTTCCAGACGGCACTCGGGGAAATCGTCGTGACGGATTTCATGCCTGTCGTCGAATCGGAGGACGGACAGACCAGACGACGCGCGCTCTACCGTCGGGTGACGTGCGAACGCGGCACGGTCGACGTCGATATCACGTTCGAACCCCGATTCGATTACGCACGGTCACAGACGTTCGTCGAGACGCGACCGGAAGGCATCGTAGCGACCGATGGCGACGAAACCACGTTTCTCACGACCGGCCATCCGTTCGAGGTAACCGACACAACTGCGACCGGTTCCGTCTCGATGGAGGCGGGCGACACCGAGTGGTTCGTCCTCTGTTACGGCGACACCGAACCGATAGACCACGAACGGGCCGGGCGACTACTCGGCGATACGCTCTCGTTCTGGCGGGGGTGGGCACACACCTGTAACGAATCGGAGTGTGTCTTCGGCGGACCGTGGCACGACCTCGTGGTCCGTTCGGGGTTGGTGCTCAAACTCCTGACCCACCCCGAGACGGGAACCATCGCGGCAGCGCCGACCACGTCGCTACCGGAAGACGTCGGCGGGGTGCGCAACTGGGACTATCGCTACAACTGGATTCGAGACGCTGCGTTCACGATTCAGGCGCTCTCGAATCTCCACCACACCGACGAGGCAGAAGCCTACTACGACTGGTTTCTCGACCTCTGTCGTTTCACCGACCCCGAAGGGATTCAACCCCTGTACGGTCTCCACGGCGACCCGGACCTCTCCGAGACGGAACTCGACCACCTCGAAGGCTATCGAAACTCCGCGCCCGTCCGAATCGGCAACGGGGCGAAAGACCAGCGACAACTGGACATCTTCGGTGAACTCGTCCTCGCTGTCTACGAGACGACCGACGGTGACTATCTGGGTCACGACGATTGGCACCAACTCCGGGAAATCGTCGAGTACGTCTGTGGCGTCTGGGCGAAAGCGGACGAGGGCATCTGGGAAGTCAGAGGAGAGTCACGCCACTTCGTCTTCTCGAAACTGATGTGTTGGGTCGCACTCGACAGAGCCATCGCGATTGCCGACGAACACGGGTTCCAGGCTCCGTTCGACCGCTGGCGAACGGTGCGCGAGAAAATCAGAGCGGCTATCCTCGAAGAAGGATACAGCGAAGAACGGAAATCGTTCGTCCGATCACTCGGCGACACCGATACGCTCGATGCGACCGCGCTTCTCGTTCCCCTCGTCGGTTTCCTCCCCTTCGACGACGAGCGCGTGCAAAACACCATCGACGCGGTCCAAGAACAGTTGGCGACCGACGACGGACTGGTTCGTCGGTACGACGGTGACGACGGACTACCCGGCGAGGAAGGAGCGTTCGTGCTCTGTTCGTTCTGGCTGGTCGACGCGCTCGCACTTTCTGGGCGCGTCGAGGAGGCACGAGCGGTGTACCTGAATGTCCTTGAGTACGTGAGTCCCCTCGGTCTCCTCGCCGAGGAAATCGACTACGAGGAGGGAGTTCAGGTCGGCAACTTCCCGCAGGCGTTCAGTCACATCGGTCTCATCAACTCGGCGCTGTACCTCGGGCGGGTCGCAGGCCGCGACAGCAAAGGTGTGACTCCGATCGGGCTGGAGTTGGGACGTGGTGTCTCTGCTCTCGAAAAGTAGGGTCGCGGTCTCACAGTGACTCGCGCGTCGGCGAACCGGGATTTCGTTCGAGCGTCGAACTCATCGTCCCGTCCGACCGCCAGGCGCAGACCGCCAGCTCCGCGCTCTCGTCGTTCGCGAACGAAGCGCCCGCCGACCACCGCGAGACGCTCCGCGACGTTCGACGCCGGTTCGACGTGAGCGGCGGGACGTCGTCTCGACCTACTTCTCGATCACTTCGAGCACACGCCCGGCCGCGATGGTCTGTCCCATGTCGCGTACGGCGAAACTACCCAACTCCGGTATCTCCGAGGACGGTTCGATACTGAGCGGTTTCTGGGGTCGAACCGTCACGACGGCGGCGTCACCGCTCTGGATGAAGTCGGGATTCTCCTCTTCGACTTCGCCGCTGGCGGGGTCGATTTTCTGGTCGATGTTCTCGATGGTGCAGGCGACCTGCGCCGTGTGGGCGTGGAAGACGGGCGTGTATCCCGAGGTGATGACCGACGGGTGTTGCATCACGACTATCTGGGCTTTGAACGTCTCGGCGACCTTCGGCGGGTCGTCTGCCGGGCCTGCCACGTCTCCGCGTCGGATGTCGTTCTTGCCGACGCCGCGGACGTTGAATCCGACGTTGTCGCCCGGTCTGGCCTCCGGAACTTCTTCGTGGTGCATCTCGATGGTCTTGACCTCGCCGCTCACGTCGCTCGGTTGGAACGACACCGACTCGCCCGTGTTCAGAATCCCCGTCTCGACGCGGCCGACCGGAACGGTGCCGATTCCGGAAATCGTGTACACGTCCTGAATCGGCAGGCGGAGCGGCGCGTCGGTTGGCGGTTCCGGTTGCGGCAGGTTGTTCAGCGCTTCGAGGACGACCCGTCCGTCATACCACGGCGTGTTGTCGCTGTGGTCGACGACGTTGTCTCCTTCCAGTGCCGACACCGGGATGAATTCGGCATTATCGGTGTCGAAACGGACCTGGTTGAGCAGGTCTTTCACCTCCGAGACGACCGCTCGGTAGCGGTCTTCCGAGTAATCGACCGCGTCCATCTTGTTCACGGCGACGATGAGTTCGCCGATGCCAAGCGTTCGCGCGAGGAAGACGTGTTCCTGTGTCTGTGGCTGGACGCCGTCGTCTGCACCGACGACGAGCACCGCGTTGTCTGCCTGAGATGCACCGGTAATCATGTTCTTCACGAAGTCACGGTGACCTGGCGTATCGACGATGGTGAAGTAGTACTCGTCCGTGTCGAACTCCTGGTGGGCGATGTCGATGGTGACACCTCGCTCGCGTTCCTCTGCGAGGTTGTCCATCACGTAGGCGAACTCGAAGCCGCCCTTGCCTTTCTCTTCGGCTTCCTTCTTGTGCTGTTCGATGACGTGCTCCGGGACGCTTCCCGTCTCGAAGAGCAGTCGGCCGACCAGGGTGGATTTACCGTGGTCTACGTGGCCGATAATCGCTAGGTTCTGGTGTGGTTTGTCTGGCATGTTCCCCTCCCCGTACTAGCTAACCTTCACCGCGAGCTACAAAAACAGTTGTGCCGAAATCGTCCGTTTCGTGCCGCGGTGGCCCGAAATATCTCGTTCGGGAGCCACCGTTCCGGGAGAGCGTCTGTCGAACTACGACGCAAAAGCAGACGGCTCACACGAGGGTTGCCGCTCCCCGCCGTTTTAAGCCACTCACGCGCATCTCGCCGGTATGCAAGCCGCAGTCCTGAAAGCCTACGGCGAACCCCTGGAAATCGAGGCGGTGCCGAATCCAGACCTCGACGACCACGGCGTCGTGGTCGAAACCGACGCCTGTGGTATCTGCCGGAGCGACTGGCACGCCTGGCAGGGTCACGGTGAGTGGGCCGACGACCAGGTACCGATCGGACAGATTCTCGGCCACGAACCCGCCGGGCGCGTCGTGGCGGTCGGCGACCGGGTCGAGGGCATCCGCGCGGGCGACCGAATCGCGGTGCCGTTCAACCTCGGACGAGGCACCTGCGAGTACTGCCAGAACGGTCACGGGAACGTCTGCGAGAACGGTATCGCGCTCGGCTTCGAGGCGGCCGCCCCGGGCGCGTTCGCAGAACGGGTCCACGTCCCCTACGCCGATTACAACGCGGTAACGCTCCCCGACGGGGTCTCACCGGTCGAGATGGCCGGACTGGGATGTCGGTTCGTCACGGCGTATCACGCCCTCGCGCATCGTGTCGACCTGACGCCCGGTGACTGGGTGGCGGTACACGGCTGTGGCGGCGTCGGCCTCTCGGCGGTTCACGTCGCGAACGCCCTCGGTGCGAACGTGGTGGCGGTGGACGTAGACGACGCGAAACTCGACCGAGCGAAGGACCTCGGCGCGGACGAGGTCGTCGACGGCCATGAAGAGGACGTACCGACGGCGATTCACGAGCGCGTCGACGGGGCGCACGTCTCAATCGACGCGCTCGGTATCGCGGAAACCTGTCGCAACTCCATCGACTGTCTGCGGCGGCGGGGCCAACACGTCCAACTGGGTCTGACGACCGACGAAGAGAAAGGCGAGGTTTCGCTACCCACGGACGCGATGACGATGCGAGAGATCACCTTCTTCGGGTCGCGTGGGATGCCTCCCTCGCGGTACGACGAACTCCTTCGAATGATGGAACGGGACGTACTCTCGCCCGGACGACTCGTGACGAAGACGGTGTCGCTCGAGGAGGTACCGGACCGTCTCGCCGCGATGAGTGGCTTCGAGACGGCAGGAATCGAAGTCGTAGAGTTCTAAACCGGGACCTCTTCTAAACAGCTCACCTGCTCCCAGTTGTGCGTATCGTCGAGGCGGTAGAGTCGCTGGCGAGCGTCCGGGATGTAGACCTCTTCTTTGATGGCACCGATTTCGGTCAGGTTGTCGAGTGCGCTCCTTACAGTTCGTGCGGAGAGCCGAGACTGCTGGACGAGTTCCTTCTGGGTGTGCGAGCCGTTGTACTCCAGGACTTTGAACACGAGTTTCGCACTCGGTGGTAGCTCACACAGACTCGGAAGGGGTTCCTCTTGCATGGCCGGTCCGACGGAGGCCAGCCACTAAATTACTCGCTAACGTGCAGGTAACCCCGTGTCGCACGTGTCACTGGGTTCGTGTCGCACGTGCTACTGGAACAAAACGGAGGTTCTTTTATGGATGCCTGTGAAACATATAGTATGCAGCCTGAACTTGCAAGTCGGGAGCGCGCGACGGACATAGACAGACTCTTCTGCCGAGAGTGTGGCGAACGCTTCGACGCTGATACGGCGACCGACGACGGCTGGCGGTATCGATGCCCGAACGACGACTGTGATGGGGCGGGTATCCGGGACGACCTCTATCCCATAGAGGACGTACTTCCGTCCCACCGATAGTTCTCCAATTTCTCGCTCCCGCCCGATTTTTTGCGCCGACCGTACGATGGACACCCTTTAAGTCATCACGCTGTGCGATGACGAACGTCCGATGCGGTTCGATGGAATATCATTCAGATACTGGCCGGCATCATGCTCGTGGCCGGAATCGCCCTCACCGGTTACGCCCTCCTCCAGCCACCGCAAAGTGACACGACGTACACTCTCGCCGTCGAACGAGTGAACGAGAACGAACCGGGCGTACGGTCTGCGTCGGTGGAGTACGGCGACCTCTCGCGCGAGGCCCGCGTCGCCTTCGGGACGAGCGAAACTCGACGGTTCGTATCGGTTCCCCGAGGAGCCGCCGTCACAACTCGATAAAAACGACTTCGTCGTCACACACGATTCCGTCTACGCGCTCGAAATCACCCGGCGTGAGCACATCACCGAGCGAATGGCGACCCTGTTCAGTGGGACGACCACTGCACTCATCGGTGCGTTCATCTTCGTCTCCTGGCTCGACGTGGTGAGCGGTTTCAAAAGTGAGTGACCGCTTTCAGAGCCTCCAGAACGACGCGATTCCGGCGACCGTGACGACCGAGAGGAGCAACTGCAGCGGTGCTCCGATTCGGAAGTAGTCCGTGAACTTGTATCCTCCCGGCCCGTAGACGAAGAGGTTGGTCTGGTAGCCCACCGGTCCGAGAAACGACGTGGAGGCGGCGAACGTCACGGCGAGGACGAACGCGAATGGATTCGCGTCGATACGCGTCGCCGCCTCTATCGCGACTGGAATCATGAGGACGACGCTCGCGTTGTTGCTGATGACTTCGGTGATGAGACCCGTGGCGATGTAGAACACCCAGAGAACGGCGATGACGGGGAGGAAGTCCGCGCTGGCGGCGACGAACCCGCCGAGCAGTTCTGCGCCGCCGGACTGTTCGAGCGCGATGCCGAGTGGAATAACGCCCGCGAGGAGGAAGATGACGTTCCACTCCACCGAGTCGTACAGTTCCGTGGGCCGCAGTACCCCGGTCGCGACCATCGCCACTACACCGGCGAGCGCCGTGACGAGAATCGGAAAGAGACCGGCAGCGGCGACTCCGACGACGCCCGCGACGATGGCGAGTGCTGCCGGAATCTTCTCGGTTCGATAGTCCGGGTCGGCGACCTCGTGGGCGACGATGAAATCCCGGTTCGACGCGAGGCGGTCGATACTGTCCGTGGACGCCTGCACGAGCAGGGTGTCGCCGACGCGGATCCGAACGCGGTCGAGTCGCTCGTGGATGATCTCACCGTGGCTTCGGAACGCGAGGACGGTCGCGTCGAATCGTTCGCGGAACGCCGAACTCGCTAACGTCTCGCCGACGAGTCGGGAACCCGAGGGAACGACCACCTCGACGAGCGTCTGTTCGTCACCGGGGTCGATCTCCTCTGTCGTCGGCGTTCCGACCATCGTGAGTTCGTCCAGTGTCACGAGCGACCGGAGGGTCGAACGGTCGGTCCGGAGCTTGAGCACGTCTCCCGTGCGAATCGTCTTGCTGTCGATTGCTTCGATGAACGTCTCGCCGTCGCGGTCGAGTTGCAGGATTTCCGCGTCGAAAACCGCGTCGTCGATGGCGTCGGCGACGGTCTTCCCGGCCCACGAAGAGTTCTCCTCGACCGCGACTTCAGTGAGAAAGTCTTCCATCTCGTACTCCTCGATGTAGTCTTCTTCCGGAGGAACGCGCTCGGGGAGGAGATGGTGGCCGACGAACAGGAGGTAGAGACTCCCGGTGACGAGGACGATGAATCCGAGACCGGTAAACTCGAACATCGAGAACGCGTGGAGTTTGGGATGTTGGTCGGCCAAGCGCCCCGTCACGTTGCTGGCGAGAATGTTGGTCGATGTCCCGATGAGCGTGAGCATCCCGCCGAGCATGGAGGCGTACGAGAGCGGGATGAGAAGTTTCGAGGGCGACGTCTTCCCTTCGTGGGCGAGGTCGGTGATGACGGGCACGAGAATCGCAACGACGGGGGTGTTGTTGACGAATCCGGAGGCCGGTCCAGCCACCCCGATAGTGGCGAACAACTGCTTTCGCAGGTCGGTGCCCGCGAAGTTGGCCAATTGGTTTCCGAGCAACTGGACGATTCCGGTCTGACTGACGCCCGAACTCAGGATGAGCATCGCCAGAACGGTGATGGTCGCCTCGTTGGCGAACCCGGAGATTCCCGTCTGCGCGTCGATTCCAGTCCACGGTTCGAACACGATGAGCGTGACCATTACCAGAATCGCCGTCACGTCCACGGGCAACAACTCGGTCGCAAAGAGGACGAGTGCGAGTACGACGATTGCGAATACGACCAGCATGTCCGTAGTCACGCTCGCCAACCCGGTCTGCAACATTGCCCGAGGATACGGCAGACCGCCGGAAAAAGGTTTGTAGACTCTTATCGAAATAATTTGCTAAAATGTAGGGCCAGAATGCGACCTTGCGTCAATACCTAACTCATTTTATAAAATAACTGTATCTATTCGACGGCGGGCAGTCCACGTCGTGCCGGAACGGCTCGTTTCGACGGTTCGTCCTCGTCACTGGGCCAATCGCTCGACGATTTCGATTTCTCGGCGCGACAATCCGTAGGCTCGATAGACGAGGCGGTCGATGGCGACATCCGTCCGAGCGAGTTTCGCGTCCAGTCGCTCCGCCCGACGGCAGGAGTCGAGGAACTGACCAGCGGTATCGAGGGTCGGGACGCGAATCGATTCGAGTCGGTCACGGAGTGAGATGGTCTTCGTCGCTCGCTCGGTGAAGCCGTCGCGTTCGACCGCTCGCGGGACGTACCACCTGAGCAGGTCGTACCAGTTTGCCCCGTCTGACGGCACGTCGTCGACGTTCCCGTCGATACCGGTAGCAACGTCACCGTCGAACACCAGTGCCGGTACCGGTTCGGTTTCGACGAACCCCCACGAATCGGTTTCGCCCCCGCTCTCACTGGGACGATACCGAGCGGTGGCCGAAACGACGAGTTCGCCCTCCGATTCCTCGACCGACACCGTCCCGAGTCGAAGTCCGTCCCGCACGCTCGTCGTCTCGGTCAGAACCGAGTCCGGGAGTGGCCGTGCGAGGTCGCCGAGATGCGGGCCGTCGGCCGGTGGGAGGCGAACGTCGATGGTCTCTCGCTCGCGTCCGAGTTCGCCCATCCGCCTCGCGAGTGCGGCCAGCGTGTCTCGTTTGGCTTCCCCGGACGGGACAGGCAACTGCCCGGCGAACATCGGCTTGAACCGGAGGTAGCCTCCGCTGACGTGCGTGCCGCCGTACACCTGCTGGAACCAGCACGCCGCCGCGGTCGAGTTGACGACCGCGAGGAGATACCGAAGCGGAAGGTCGGAGCGAGCGCGCGAACGGACGCTGTAGAGTGTGTTAAGGGCGTAGAGTCCCCCGTCGTCGTAGGCCGCGACCGGACGGTCGCTGATGTCCCGGAGGAGGAGCTTCGATCGTTCGAAGACGCTTCGCTCGCGGAAACTGGCGTACTCGTCATCTCCGACGAGCGACGGGTCGAATCGGACCCAATCACCACTCCACTCCACCCCGTAGCGCGTCACGTCTCCTCCACCGACGAGCTTTTCGCAGTCCGGGCCGGGGTCGTCCACGACGAGTTTCTCCCGAACGTTGCCGGTGTGGATGCCCTCTGTCAGGGTGGCGTGTGCTCCCAGTTCGTCGTGTTCGCGCCCCAGACGCTCTGCAATCGGCACGAAGGCGCGGTCGATACCGACGGGAATCACCCGGTTGCCGAGTTCGTCCACGAACGCTCGCGAGAGGGAGGTTCCGATCGCGTCTCCCAACCTCCGCAGGTCCGACGACGTGGCCTGTCGGAGGCGAATCGACTCGGTCGGTCCGGCGTCCGTTTCGACGGTGACGATGAGGGGGTACACGCTCGCGTCAGCGAACACCGACACGGCAGACACGTCGAGCAGTTCGACCAGCCTGTGTCTGTCGAGAAGCTGGTCGCGGAGGTTCCGACCGTATCGGGCGGTCGTCCACTTGTTCGGAACGACACACGCCACTCTGTCGCCGAGTTCGGTCATTCGCTCCACGAACGGAACGTAGAGGTCGAACGCCCCCGTCGCGCTGTCGTAACGCTCTCTGAGGTCGTCTTTCGTCTCCCGTGGGATGTTTCGGCTTCGAACGTACGGAGGGTTTCCGACGACGGCGTCGAATTCGTTCTCGCGGAGTGCGTCCGGACTATCGGCCGCGAGCGCGTCGCCGACCTGCAAGGTGTCGTTCGCCCAGACGCCGGTTTCGAGCCACACCGCCGACCGCGCGAGTTCGACCGCCAGTGGGTCGACGTCCACGCCGAAGACGTGTTCCTCGACGACCGTTTTTCGGGCCTGCTCGGTCGGTTCGTCGCGCAAACGTGCCAGTCGCTCGACCGTACGGAGCAGGAAGTGCCCGCTTCCCATCGCCGGGTCGAGTACCCGCGCGTCCTCGTCTCCCGCGAGCGCCTGCGAGACGGCGTACTCGACCACGTGTGCTGGCGTGTAGTACGCACCCACCGTCGCCCGTCGCGTCGCGGTCCCAGTCAGTCGCACGTCGCCGTCGGTCACGACGAGCTCACGGTCGAGCAGTCGCTCGTACACCGTCCCGAGATGTCGCATCGAGAGGTCGTCGTAATCGATTTCGACGATGTCGGCCTCGACGCGCGTCGCTATCTCCGGAGAAAGGTCGTCGAGTAACGCTCGTTCGGCTTCGAACTCCGCTCCGGTAGCGAACGGCGGGTCGTCACGCCCCCTCGCCCTGGAAAACTGGGTGATGACGGCTCGAAACACGCTCACGAGGGCTGCGTCGAACGCGCTTTCGGGGTCGGCTGTCACGTCCGTCACGTCGCTCGCGACGAGTTCGATGGCGTGACGGATGGTTCTGTCCAGGGTTCCGACTATCTGCACCCGGTTTGTCCCCCGCGACGAGTCCATCAGTTTCGTATCACTGCGTGTCCGGATAAAGCTACTCTGCGTACAGCGAGTAAGCGATAGAGGCGAATCCGATGGCAGTGAGTGCACTCTCGATGACGAGAACGAACTCTCGGTCGGCACGGAACGCCTGGTCCGCCACACCGGCGAGAAACGCACCGAGCGTGACGATACCGAAGCCGATAGCCAGCGAGCGAAGCGCTGGTGAACCAGTTCTCCGGTACGCTTTGAACGCGAAGTAGGTGATAACGCCGCCGAGTGCGAGTGTGAGCGTCTTCAACGCGATGACGAGCGGTGTTACGTTCATGCTTCCTTTCGCACCTCCCTCCACAGTCGCTCGAGGCGTTCGTCCGTCGTCCGCGGTGGCCGTTCGATGGCAACTTCGAATTCGCGATTCTCGTCTAACGTGATGTTCACTGATTCGATTGCGATTCGGTACCGCGAGGTGTGGTGGCCGTCTTCTCGAATTTCGGTCAACTCTGTGACGAGAGAGGCGTCGCTCAGTATATCCAGTTTCCGGTAGAGCGTCGAAAGCGGGATATCGGTACCGTCGGCGAGTTCGCGTGCAGTCATCGGATCGTTCAGTTCCATGATGATTCGTCGGCAGGCGGGGTCTTCGAGGGCGTCGAGTACGTCCTGAAACTCGGGAGTATCGTCTACCAGATCCCGCACCATTCGCCCCCACCTTTCGCGGGGGGATACATAATTCGTTCGACTACTGGCTTCGATTCTATCGTGAAAATTCGTGGAAGACGGTACGACGGCGTACCGACCGACCCCGCCATTTCCGCTGTTCAGCGGAGGAACCCGAGCAGTCGATAGTCGTGGTCGGGAACGTACCGCCGGAACAGGAGACTGTTCGTCAGAACGCTCACACTGGAGAAGGCCATCGCCGCTGCTGCGAGGGCGGGTTGCAGGAGTCCGAGCGAGGCCAGCGGAATCATCGCAGTGTTGTAACCGAGCGCCCAGAAGAGGTTCTGTTTGATCTTCGAGAGGGTCCCCGCCGAGATACGGATGGCTTTCACGACGTCGCGGGGGTCGTCGCGCATGAGCGTCACGTCCGCCGCCTCTATCGCCACGTCCGTCCCGCTTCCGATGGCGGTTCCGACGTAGGCCGCCGCCAGTGCAGGCGCGTCGTTCACGCCGTCACCGACCATCATGGCGTTCTCGTCGCTCGATTGCACGTCTTCGACCACGTCAGCCTTCTCGTCGGGGAGGACTTCTGCGCGGACGTCGTCACCGTCGATACCGACCTGTTTGGCCACCGCGCGGGCCGTCCGTTCGTTGTCGCCCGTGAGCATGAGGACGTCCAACCCACGTGCTCGGAGGTCGGCGACGGCCTCTTTGGCGCTGGTTTTCACCTCGTCGGCGTCGGCGACGATACCGACGAGTCGACCGTCGACTGCGACCAGCATCGCCGTCTTCCCGTCTCGTTCGAGTCGTTCCATCTCGTCGTCCGCAGGGCGGGGGTCGATTCCCTCGTCGCGCATGAGTTTCCGATTACCGACGACGACGGTTCCGTGGGTCGTCTCCGCCCGGATACCGTGACCGGGAACGTTCTCGAACGAGGCCGGTTCTTCCACGTCGATGCCACGCTCTTTCGCACCCTCGACGATGGCTTCCGCGAGAGGGTGTTCGCTCCCGTGTTCCGCGCTGGCCGCTGCACCGAGGACGAACTCCTCGGTGATGGGTGTGGCGTCGCCTTCGAGTACTTCGGTCCCGCCGTCTGCCGCCGGTTCGATGGTGACCACGTCGGTCAGGCGCATCTCACCTTCCGTCAGGGTTCCGGTCTTGTCGAAAATCACGGTGTCGACGTCTTTCACGCGCTCTAGAACGTCTCCACCTTTGAACAGGACGCCGGTACGAGCGCCGATGGCCGTGCCGACCATCGTCGCCGTCGGCGTCGCGAGGCCGAGCGCACATGGACAGGCGATGAGCACCGCGCTCGCGAAGACGACGATGGCGAACTCGAACTGCGTGACGCTCCCACCGGCGACTTCCGGACCGCCAGCGACCGGTCCCCACAGCGGCAGGGCGTCGACGAATCCGGCCAGCGTTTCGGGGAAGAGATACCAGACGACGCCCCAGAACAGCGCGTTGGCGATGACCGCCGGGACGAAGTAGGCGCTGATACGGTCGGCGAGGTTCTGAATCTCGGGTTGTCGGGCCTGTGCCTCCTTGACCATCTGGACGATCTGCTGGAGTGCGGTCTCCTCGCCGACCTTGGTCGCACGAACCGTGAGCACCCCGTTCTCGTTGATGGTCGCGCCGATGACCTCGTCGTCCTCGCCTTTTTCGACCGGCACCGATTCCCCGGTGACCATCGACTCGTCGACCGCGCTCTCGCCGTCGACGACGACGCCGTCGGTCGGAATCTTCTCACCGGGTCTGACACGGAGGAGGTCGCCTTCCTCGACGTCTTCGAGGGCGACCTCGCGCTCGTCTCCGTCTTCTACGACGGTCGCGGTGTCGGCTTCGAGTTCGAGCAGTTCGCGGAGCGCGTCGCTCGCTCTGCCTTTCGACCGGGCTTCCAGCCAATTGCCCATCGTGATGAACACGAGGATGAGCACCGCGCTGTCGAAGTACATCCCGCCGGGGATGAGAGAGAGGAGGACGGCGACGCTGTAGAGGTACGCCGTGGTCGACCCGAGTGCGATGAGCACGTCCATGTTCGCGGTCTTGTTCTTCACGAGCGCCGTGTAGGAGTTCTCGTAGAACTCCTTGCCCAGCACGACCTGGACGGGGGTCGCCAGCAGGAACTGGAGGAGGCCGATGTCGATGCCGAACAGCGTCTCGTCCAGCAGGTCGGGGAAGAACAGATGCTCGAACATGAAGACGACCAACGGGAGCGCGAGCACAGCCCCGAACAGCGTCAGACGGAACTGCTTGCGAATCTCCGCGTCGCGGGCCACCTGTCGGGCGTCTTCTTCACCACCGTCCGATTCGTCTTCCCGAACCGGCGTATACCCCGCCTTCTCGATGGCGTCGTACATATCCCCGATGCCCACTGCTGCGGGATTGTACTCGATACTCGCCTCGTCGGTGGCGAAGTTCACCTCGGCGGCCACGACGCCCGGCACTCGTTCGAGTGCCTCCTCGCTCGCCTCTGCGCAGTTCGCACAGGACATATCCGAGATGCCGATGGTCGTTCGCGCGCGAACCGGTTCGTATCCAGCGTCCTCGATGGTCGCGTAGATGTCTCCCAGCGAGACTTCGTGAGGGTCGTACTCGACGGTTCCCTCGTCGGTGGCGAAATTGACGTTCGCCTCCCGTACGCCGTCGAGTCCGCCCAACGCCTCGCTGACAGTCCCTGAACAGTTCGCGCAACTCATCCCGCGGATTTCGAGTTGCGTTTTTTCCGTCATAGATATCTCCCTGCGACTAACTACGGGTTCCCTATTCATGCACCTTGTCCTTAGTATTCGTCGGATATCTGGGTCGAAAACCTTCGTTCCATTCGGTCGAAGTTCCAAAAGGGTTCATCTGCGAAGGTTGAATCGGGTATCTCTCTGAATAGCAAACGATGGACTCCTCGATACCTGGGTTTTAAGTCAAAACGATAACAATTCGTGGTGATGCGTCCTGCCCTCCTCGCGGTCGTGCTGGCCCTCTGCGTCGTTACTGTTGGTTGCAGTTCGCTCTTCGACAGCGACGACCCGGCCACAGATCACGAGACGACGACCCTCTCCGGTGAACTCGCGCCCGGACTGTCGGCAGAGGGATTCACCGACCGAAGCGAACTGACGAATGCGCACATTCGGATACTGCTCGAAGAGTCGTTCACGATCTGGCGTCGGGTCGTCGAGCGAGCTAGCGACGGTACGGTTCGGGGACGACTCGAATCCACTAGCCGAATCGGATCGAATCACAGTCACTACTTCATCCGTTCCACCAGAAACGGGTCGATGGCACCGAAACGCGATCACGACGAATTTGCAGCGTGGTCAAACGGAGAGCTGTCGCTGATGGCAAGGACGACTGACGGCCGAACCTACTACGGACGTAGTCGGAATCCGGACGCATATCTGATCGGAGGTGCGGAAGCAACCACGAATCACGACCGCCTGTACGTCCTTTTCACTGCGATGAACGTCACTCGTGTCGAAAAAATCGAATTACGCGACACTGGAACGCCGACGTATAGAGTCGCTAGTTGTCCACTCTCTCGATAACTGCATCGGCAAAAGCTGCGCCTCACACGGTAAAGACCGCGAAATAAGACGAAGACTGTCTTGGATGCTGTGATGGGGCGTGAATATGTTGAA
>NZ_JBPEHH010000068.1:0-22015 GCF_054177595.1 Haladaptatus ordinarius
CTCACGGGCGTTGTACGTTTTGCGGAGCTTCGGGACGTAGCTACACAACGCGGCTTTCGCCTGATACGGGAGGTCGTAGGGCGTCACAACGTCGCTGACGCCACCCATCGTATCGGCCCCCGAATCAAACGCTTCGTCCAACGCTTCGCGGTAGGTGGAGAGAAGACGACGAAGACGAACGGCTTTCCCCCGTGTTGGTGGGGCAAAAGTGGCTTGGAGTGTCTTCGTCACCGTCTCTACCATACCACACGATACACACCATGAACACTTATGTGTTCCGGTGATGTAGAGGGTGTATGGAGCGTAGAAACGTCACAATCCGAGAAGAACAGGACGAATGGATACGAGAGAACCACATCAATCTCTCAAGTCTCGTTCGTGAATGTATCGACAACCGTATGGAATCCGGCTTAGCTGATTAACGGTGGTATATCAATTGAGTTTACGCGATTCACGCCCGCCGTAAACGGCGGGATTCTCTCGCTGATTAAAGATAGCGAGACGCGGAATATCATACGTCTCAGTTTCTCTCGACACAATATTCTATTTCAGATCGCTCAGTTCACTCGACTGCCACCGACCGAACGGGTCACGTCGAACCGCTCTCCGAAACCCATCTCAAATCGCATTCTTCCGGACAAGCACCTCGTGCAGTTCGTCCATGTGCGAGACGATGGTGTCACAGGCCGGTGCGACGGCGGGTTTAGGGTCGAAGCCGACCGCCAGTCCCGCCACTTCGAGCATGGGGAGGTCGTTCGCGCCATCGCCCACTGCGACGGTGTTGACCATATCGGCACCCTGGTCCGACGCCAACTGCTCCAGTGCGTCGTCTTTCGTCCCGTCGATGAGCGGACCTTCCACTTCGCCCGTCAGCGCCTCGCCGTCGTCCGGCAGTCGGTTGGCGACGACGGTATCCACCGAGACGCCCTCGCGGTCGAGGGCGGCTTGCACTCCACGCTCGAATCCGCCGGTCAGGATGGCGACGTGGGTTCCCTTCTCGGCGAGCGCGTCGAGTACGTCTGCCGCACCGGGGCGGAGGACGACCTGCGAGAACGCGTTTTCGGCCCGTTCGAGCGACAGCCCTTCGAGCAGCGCCGCGCGGTCGCGGAGGCTCTTGGCGTAGCTTATCTCGTCGTTCATCGCTCGGGCGGTGATGTCAGCCATCTGGTCGGCGACGTCCATCTGTTCGCCCAGTAGAACCGTCATCTCCGAGTCCGAGAGCGTGCCGTCGAAGTCGAACGCGACTATCTTCATTCGGGCCGAGATTCGATGGCTGGCCTGTTAAAAGAGTGTGGTTGGCAGATAAATTGCCGTGAAAGCGAGGGTGTTCACGTCGGGCCAAGGACTCACCTTCAGAACTCGTTCTGAATGTTGCTCTGGCAGAGCAGCTATTCCGCCGACGCTTTCGCCCGAGATCGACACAGATTTCCCCGGTCCCGCGCAGCCAAATTCCACTCAGTAAATTTATGAAAAATTGGTGGCAATCTTCGCGGAGAGAGAAAGGGTTAACGGTCGTCGAGCGCTCTTCTATCAGCAATGAAGGTTCTGGTCACCGATCCGATCGCCGACGCAGGACTCGACCGACTCCGCGAAGCGGGGTACGAGGTAGAGACGGCCTACGACGTGGAGGGTGATGCACTCTTGAACGCCGTTTCGGACGCGAACGGACTCATCGTTCGGTCGGGAACGGACGTGAATCGCGACGTGTTCGAGGCCGCGTCCGATCTCGTCATCGTCGGGCGTGCTGGCATCGGCGTGGACAACATCGACATCGACGCCGCGACCGAACACGGCGTCATCGTGGCGAACGCGCCGGAGGGCAACGTCCGCGCCGCCGCCGAGCACACGGTCGCCATGGCGTTCGCCGCGGCACGCTCCATCCCGCAGGCGCACGCCCGACTCAAGGACGGCGAGTGGGCGAAAGGCGACTACCTCGGCACGGAACTCAACGGTAAGACGCTCGGCGTCGTCGGCCTCGGGCGCGTCGGACAGGAGGTCGCCAAGAAACTCGACAGCCTCGGGATGGACCTGGTCGCGTACGACCCCTACATCAGCGAGGACCTCGCCCGGCAACTCGGCGCGGAACTGGTCGAACTGGACGAGTGTCTCGACCGCGCCGACTTCCTCACGGTTCACACGCCGCTCACGTCCGAGACGGAGAACCTCATCAGCGACGAGGAACTCGCGCAGGTCGAGGGTGGCTACGTCGTCAACTGCGCCCGCGGCGGCGTCGTGGACGAAGACGCCCTCGCCGCGGCAGTCGACGATGGCATCCTGGCAGGCGCGGCGGTGGACGTCTTCGCCGTCGAACCGGTGTCGGAAGACAACCCCCTGCTCGACGTGGACGACGTCATCGTCACGCCCCACCTCGGTGCGAGCACGGAGGCCGCACAGGAGAACGTCGCCACCAGCACCGCAGACCAGGTGGTCGCGGCGCTCCGCGAGGAACCCGTCATCAACGCGCTCAACGCGCCCTCGGTCGAAGAGAGCGCGTTCCCCCGCGTCCAGCCCTACATCGAACTCGCGGAGACGGCGGGAAAGATTGCAACGCAGCTCTTGGACGAGCGCATCGAGCGCATCGAAGTGAACTACGAGGGTGACATCGCAGAAGAGGACGTCGAACTCGTCACCGCCAGCGCCCAGAAAGGCGTCTTCCAACCCCTCGAATGGCAGGTCAACGCGGTCAACGCACCCCAGATTGCCAAAGACCGTGGCGTCGAGGTCACCGAGAGCAAGACCCGCCAGGCCGAAGACTTCCAGAGCCTCATCGCGGTCACCGTCGAAGGCGCGGACGAGGAGATAACAGTCGAGGGCACCCTGTTCGCGGGTGACGACCCCAGAATCGTCCGCATCGACGGCTACCGGGTCGACGCGATCCCGCACGGGCAGATGCTCGTCGCTCGCAACCAGGACGTGCCCGGGGTCATCGGGTTCGTCGGCACGGTCCTCGGCGAACATGGCCTCAACATCGCGGGAATGTTCAACGCCCGTGAAACCAACGGCGGGGAAGCACTCTCCGTCTACAATCTGGACGACGAACTCACCGAGGACGCCAAGGAGGCCCTCGAAGCCGACGAGCGCATGATCGAGGTGCGGAGCATCGCGCTGAACGGCTAAGAGAGACTGACTGTCTGCTGATAAATATACGACCGACCACGCGACGAACCTTTTTATACGAAGACGGGAGCAATCCCGGTGTGATGACCTGATACCATTCGGACGACTCGCTCCCCACCCTGCCGCGAAAGCCGGACTCAAGTGTTTCCCCTCCTTCCGTCAACATCGTGGCCGACGAACTCGCGGACGGAACGCAACTCTCGACCGACGAGCGACTCGTGACCGGCTACTCCGGCCGTCTCCTGCTCGCCGTCTCGCTCGGTTGGGCGATGATTCAGACTGGCAGACTCGTCCTCTCGCCCATGCTCCCGACCGTGATGGCGTCGCTCGACATAACGGACTTCCAGGCTGGCGTCGCGCTCACGTCGCTCTGGGGGCTGTATGCGCTCGGTCAGTATCCGAGTGGGCGACTCTCCGATCACCTCTCGCGGAAGACCCTGCTCGTCGCCGGACTGTCGCTGCTCGTCGTCGGATTCGCCGCCCTCGCCAGCGCGCCGACGTACTCGGCGTTCTTGCTCGGCGCGGCAGTCGTCGGCACGGGAGCCGGACTCTACCCGACGCCGGCACGCGCACTCGTCTCCGACCTGTTCGTGGCCCGCCGGGGACAGGCGTTCGGCCTGCACACCGCCTCGGGCGATTCGGGCGGTGCGGTCGCGGCCGGCCTCGCGGTGGTCGTCCTCGCGGTCGCAACGTGGCGGGCCGCATTCTTTCCCGTCATGTTCGTCCTCGTGGCGGTGCTCGTCATGCTCCATCGCTGGAACCGCGAGGCGTACACCCGACCGCGAATCGACGCGGAGGCGGGCCGAGTCGTCCTCGACGACCTGCGAGCGACCGCCGGACGATTCGGCAACCGCCGGACAGCGGCCCTGCTCGTCGCGTACTCGCTGTACGCCTTCGTCTGGCAGTCAGTCACGGGCTTCCTCCCAACGTTCTTGCAGAATGCGAAAGGGTTCTCGCCCGCACTCGCGAGCAGCGGCTTCGCCGCCCTGTTCGTCGTCGGTGCGCTGGTGAAACCGCTCTCGGGGTCGCTCGGTGACCGCATCTCGCGCCCCGTCGTCGCCGCCGGGTCGCTCGTCGTGGCGACGGTGGCGCTCGCGAGCGTCGTCACGATGTCCGGCACGCTCGCCGTCGCCGTCAGCGTCGTCGTCTTCGCGGCGGGGTTGATGGCGTACCCACCGGTCATGCAAGCCCACCTGATGGACGTGTTTCCGGACGGGAGCATGGGCGGCGACCTCGGCGCGACCAGAACCGTCTACATCGGACTCGGAAGCCTCGGGACGACCTACGTCGGATTCGTCGCGGGCCGAGCGGACTATGCGACCGCGTTCACGGGGTTGCTCGCGTGTCTGATAATCAGCGCGAGCATCGTGCTCGGACTGGCTCGTCGGTGAGAACGGCTATCAGTTCTCACCGCGATAGACGTCTGTCTCGGGGTTGAGCGCCACCCACGCGAACCAGTACATCGACGACCGGGCATTCGCCCGCGAGAGCCGCTTCCCCTCGAACGGGCCATCGACCGCGCGACCGGCCGTGAGTTCCCACCGCGACCCACCAGCCCTGACGTGTCCCTCTCGGGCAGATTCGAACCGCAGGACGCGCCCGCCGACGCGACGGTCGTACGCGACGAACGTGTCTCCGGCGACGGCGACGAAGACCGGTCGGCCTCCCACGGTGTCGTTGACGACGCCTTCCTGACTGACCACGGTGAACGGGTACGCACGGGCCGTGTCACCTACTCGCACGCCGAGGACGAGCGCACGTCTGGGCAACCGACCGTCATCCTGCTCTTCGCCCCCGAACTCCCCCCCCCCCTCGGGGTAGCGGTCCCAAATCTTCTCCCACTGCTCGTGGAGGTCGAACCCGTAGTTCATGCGAACCCGTCCGACGACGGTGTTCGACAGCGGAGGCGGGAGCAACACGTCGGTATCGGGGTGGCTCGCGCGCCAGTCGCCCCACGTCGTGAGCACCGACGGGAGCAGTTCGAGCGTCTCGCCCGTACGCTGGCCGCGAATCGCCGTCGCCAGAATCTGGCTCCACAGACTCCCGGTTCGGCAGTCGTACACGACGAGGTCGGAGTGCCAGAGGTAGCCGGAGACGCCGAAGACCGTCTCACGACCGGCCACTGTGCGCCGAGCGACGACGGCGCTCTCACAGAGCGGGCAGTAGGTGACGAGCAGTGGGCTAGCGAGGTCGTCGTTGCCCACCTCGCGCCACTCGAGCAGTTCGAGTGGGTACGCCCGGGGCTGGCCGGCACGCTCGAGGCCGATGACGGACTCGTCGTCCGACAGTCGCGGCCGGTAGACCTTCGTTTCCGTCCGTGACGGAACCTCGATTTCGACCTCGCTCCAATCGGCGGCGAATGCGGGGTCGACGATAGCCGGAATCCCGTCTCGTGGCGCGCTTCGGTACAGTTCACGCTTCGGTACCGGGAGTTCGACCGACGACGGTGGCCGTCGCTCGCCGAACTCCGTACCCGGCGAACGAGTTCGCTCGCCACCGGGTCGCGTGGGTGCCGCACACCTGGAGAGCCCGCACAGTCCTCCCACCACGCCCCTGATGAACCGCCGCCGTCGCACCTCTGACGGTTCGATTGCTTTCGGTTTAACCACTCTGCGGTCGTGTTTCCCGAACGCACGGCCGACGGCGTCGGTGGCTCCCGAACCTACAGCACGTCGAGTACGTCGTCGGTGTCGGCGGGGACGGGTTCCGGTTCGACCCCTGCCGCGGCCGCCGCGTCGGGGTCTTTCAGAAGGTGGCCCGTGGTTAGGCAGACGACGCGTTCGTCGGCCGAAATCGTACCCGATTCGCGGAGTTTCCGAAGCCCAGCAACCGAGGCCGCGCTAGCAGGTTCGACGCCGACGCCGTCTCGGGCGAGAGCACGCTGGGCATCGGTTATTTCCTCGTCGGAGACGGCGATGGCGGTGCCACCGGTCTCCCGAACCGCGGGGAGTGCTTTCGGTGCGTTAACCGGATAGCCGATGCGGATGGCTGTCGCGATGGTCTCGACTTCGTCCCAGCGCCGAACTTCGTCCGCGCCGTTCTCGATGGCTTCGACCATCGGGGCCGCACCCTCGGCCTGCACGCCGGTCAGCGTCGGAACCTCGTCGGGCGTGAGTTCTCCGGCGGCGACGAGTTCGCGGAACGCCTTGAACAGCGCGCTGGTGTTGCCCGCGTTGCCCACCGGCAAGACGATTCTATCCGGCAGTTCGCCGGTCTGGTCGCGGAACTGCTCGACGATTTCGAGGCCGATGGTCTTCTGGCCCTCCAGTCGGAAGGGGTTGAGCGAGTTGAGCAGGTAGGCTTCCCCTCGGTCCGCGAGTTCCGAGACGACGTCGAGGCAGTCGTCGAAGTTGCCGTCGACCTCGAGGATGCGCGCACCGTGGAGGCTGGCCTGTGCGACCTTTCCGGCGGCGACCTTTCCGGCGGGGAGGAGGACGAGCACTTCGCTGCCGGCGCGCGCGCCGTAGCAGGCCAGCGCGGCGCTGGTGTTGCCCGTGCTCGCGCAGGCGAGGCGTGAGACGCCGAGTTCCTGTGCGACGCGCACCCCGAGAGTCATCCCGCGGTCTTTGAAACTCCCGGTGGGGTTCATCCCCTCGTGTTTGACCCGTAGGGCCGAAACGCCGACCTCGTCCTCGATGGTCGGCACTTCGTAGAGTGGCGTGTCCCCTTCCTCAATGCTGACGCCGGACTCGACCGGGAGTGCGTCGGCGTAGCGCCAGACGCCACGCTTCGTGGCGCTTTCCTCGAAATCATCGAACGTTGGATGGTCGTCGTAGCGAACTTCGAGCAGTCCGTCGCAGTCGGGACAGCGGTAGCGAATCTGGTCGAACGGCGGGCCGGTCCACTCGCAGTCGATACAGGCGAGCCACGCACCGTCGTCGGCGCAGTCGGGAACCGGCGCGGTCGGGTCCGAGAGCGAGAGCGTCATTGCGCGGTGGAATGGGTTCCGAGGAGAAAAAGGCGCGGGCGGTGGCAACGCTGACCAGCGAACGACGAGATGTCGTCCGAATGGGGGTGGGCGTGTTCGAAGTCGGTCGCGGGCAGTCAGAGCGACAGAACGAGTTCGTCGTCCTCGCGCTCGAACTGCGTTCCGAACGCGGACGAGAGTGCATCCATCCGCCGCATGCTCCAGTCGCCAGCGGAGCGTTCGGCCTCGTGGACGGCCAGGTCGCGTATCTCGGTCGGGACGAGTCGCAGTTCTGTGAGGCCGCCACCCTCGACGGTCAGTTCGAAGAGGAAACTCCGGTCGTTTCGAAGGTCGGAATCGACCGCGTAGTCGTCTACGAAATCGCCCGTGTCGTACAGCACGAGCGTCTCGTTGACCACCTCGACGCCCTGAAAGACGTGTGCGCTGTGGCCGTGGACGATGTCGACGTCATGGTCGGCAAGCCAGCGTGCGAACTCCCGAAACTCGACCGGGGGTTCGGTTCGCATGTTCGGTCCCCAGTGGAGCGACGCCACCAGCAGGTCGGGGTCCGTTTCGCGAGCGCGAGCGAGGGCAGCGCCGACGATGCGTGATGCCTCGTCGTCGGTCACGTCGAATCCGACGTGTGCGGTTCCCGGTTTGCCGGGTCCTGCCGCGTACTCGGGCGTGTTGTCGGTGAACGAGACGACGGCGACGTCGAGGTCGGCGACCGACACCAGCGCCGGTGTTCTGGCCGCGTCGACGTCGGCACCCGCCCCGGAGTGAGCGATTCCGGCGTCGTCGAGCGAGTCGATGGTATCTCGGAGTGCATTCGGCCCGTAATCGAGTACGTGGTTGTTGGCGAGATTCGCCCAGTCGACCCCGACCGACTCGAGTGCCGGAACCGCCCAGTCCGGGTCGGCCCGGAAGTGAAACGGTCGGTAGGTGTTGGTCCACGGGGACCCCCGTGCCGAGAGGCAACATTCGAGATTGATGAAGAGACCATCGAGTTCGCGGAGCCGTTCTGCTACGTTCCCCCAGACCGCGGTGACGCTCCGTCGACGCTGACGCTCGTCTACCAACCGACCGAGCATCACGTCCCCGGTGAACCCGAGTCGCGTCATGACTCGTCATAGTTCGCGCGAGAGTATCAAAAGCCTACCCACCCCATCTGCCGGCCGTGTGTCCTGTCCACGGCCTGCGGAAACCGATATCTCCTCGACCAACGTATGATACCGCATGGCACAAGAGCGAACAGAAGTTGTCACTGAACGAAAGCTAATCAACAGAACGTGGTCGAGCGCTATCCTCGGCGGTGTCGCGGGTGGTCTCGTATTCGGCATCCTCCTCCAGTCGATGGAGATGATGCCGACAATCGCGTCGCTCTACGGACTCGACGGTGCGACGATGGGGTGGGTCGCCCACCTCTTCAACAGCATCGTCTTCGGTCTTGTCTTCGCGGCCGCGATGACCCTGACCAGTCTGCGAAAATACGCCGACAGCATCGTCCCGACGGTCGGCCTCGGAGCGGCCTACGGTATCCTGCTCTGGCTCGTCGCCGCCGCTGTCGTCATGCCGCTGTGGCTCGGCGCACTCGGCATGGACGCCCCCGCGATCCCGAACCTGGACCCGATGAGCCTCGTCGGCCACCTCGTCTACGGCGTCGTCCTCGGGGCCGTCTTCGCCGTCGCGTACCGGCGCTAACCCGCTTTTTCAGTCGAGAAACGCGAGCAACGCCTTCTGCGTGTGGAGTCGGTTCTCTGCCTGGTCCCACGAGAGCGAGCGGTCGCTTTCGAGCACGTCCTCGGTTATCTCCTCGCCGCGGTGGGCGGGCAGACAGTGCATGACGGGACGCGAGTCGGGGAGCAACTCGGAGTTCAATTGGAACCCCTCGAAGTCGGCCAGCTTCTCGTCCCGCGATTCCTCCTCGCCCATGCTGACCCAGACGTCGGTGTAGACGACGTCCGCGTCGGCGACGGCTTCGACCGGATCGTGTGTGAGCGTGGGCGCAGCACCGTGTTCGCTCGCCCGCGCGAGCACCCCGTCCGAGGGTTCGTACCCCTCAGGTGTGGCAATCGTCAGATCCAGGCCGACCATCGCGGCGGCGACGGCGAACGAGCTGAGGACGTTGTTCCCGTCGCCGACCCACGCGACCGACACGTCTTCGAAGCCGTCGAACTGCTCGTAGATGGTGAGCAGGTCCGAGAGCGCCTGACAGGGATGGGCCGTATCGGAGAGGCCGTTGACGATTGGTACCGTCGCGTGGTCGGCCATCTCGACCAGACAGTCGTGGTCGTACACGCGTCCCACGACGGCGTCCACGTAGCGCGAGAGCACCCGCGCCGTGTCCGAGACCGGTTCGCCCCGGTCGAGTTGCGTGTCGTCCGGTCCGAGGAAGACGGCGTGACCGCCGAGTTGCGTCATCCCCGTCTCGAACGAGATGCGGGTGCGCGTGCTCGGCTTCTCGAACAGCATGGCGAGGGTCTGTCCGGCGAGCACGCCGGGCGACCCGTCCGTCTTGAACTCCTCTGCGAGCGCCAGCACCTCGGCCAGTTCGCCCGACGATAGGTCGTCGACGTCGAGGAAGTGACGGGTCATGGGCTCCCCTCCAGCGATTCACAGACGTCTGTGAGCACCGAAATCGACCGGTCGAACTCGCTCAGTTCGAGATGCTCGTCGGGCGTGTGGTCGAGCGACGAGTCGCCCGGCCCGTAGGTGACGACAGGACAGTCCCACGCCTCGGCGTAGAGGTTCGCATCGCTCGTCCCCGTCTTGCGGAGCAAGCGGGGGTCGCCGCCCTCGTTCCGAACCGCGACCCGGAACGCTCTGGCCAACTCGGTCCGTGGGCTGGCCATCGTCGGGGGAATCGGCTCGTCCCACGAGACGCTTCCCGCGGCGAGTTCGTCTTCGGCGACCGCGCGAATCTCGGCGGGCGTCTTCCCGGGTGGAACCCGGAACTCGACGGCGACCTCCGCCTCGGTGGCGAGTCCGTCCGCCGCGACACCGCCCGTGAACGCGACCGGCTTGGCCGTCACCGATTCGACCGTCGAGGCGTCCGAATCGAACGCCGATTCGACACGCGATAGCCACCCGACGGCGTGCTGGATGGCGTTCGGTTCCGGTCGAGAGGTGTGCTGTGAGTCGACCGTCGCCGAGTACGTGCCAGGTTGGAAACCGCGGTAGCCGAGGGTCAGCCCCTCCCAGCCGCTCGGTTCACCGTTCACGACGAATGCGGGCTCCTCACGGTCGGTCACGAGGTGGCGCGCACCCCGCGAGTCCGTCTCCTCGCCGACGACACCGACGAAGCTCGCGCCGGTCTCCACCGCCGCGACCGCCATCGCGGCGAGCGGCCCTTTCGCATCGACGCTTCCACGGCCCCAGAGGACGTCGTCGTCCAGTTCGACCGAGATGTCACCCGACACGGTGTCGACGTGAGAGGTGAGCAAGACGTCGTTTCCGGGTGCGCGAACGTTGCCGACCTCGTCTATCCACACCTCCCTGTTCTGTTCTTCGAAGAACGACGCGAGACGCTCCGCGCAGCCGGCTTCGTCTCCCGAGACGGAGGGTATCTCGACCAGTTCGACCAGCAAGTCGCGGGCACTGGTCCGGGACACCGTCGAGGCGGTCGCGGTCACGAATCTCCTCCCAGCACGTCGCCGAGTGCGGTGACGACCGTATCGACGTGCTCCGTCTCGATGGTCAGCGGTGGCAGCAGTCGCAGGACGCTCCGCCCTGCCGGCAGCGCGAGCACCTGATGCGAGAGCGCGAGCTCTTTCAACAGACGGTTCGCCCCACGTTTCACCTCGATGCCGACCAGCAGCCCCGTCCCGCGAACATCGCGCACGGGGAGGTCGGCGGCCGCGAGTTCGGCCTGGAGGTACTCGCCCATCTCGGCGGCGTGCGCCGGGAGGTTCTCGTCCACGATGGCCGAGAGCGTCGCCTCGGCGGCGGCGCTGACGACCGGACTCCCGCTGAACGTCGACCCGTGTGACCCCGCACCCTCGGCTATCCAGTCGGCACAGAGCGTCGTACCGATGGGGAGGCCGCTCGCCAACCCTTTTGCGGTCGTGAGCACGTCCGGCACGACGCCGGCGTGTTCGCACGCCCAGAGTTCGCCGGTCCGTCCGAGGCCGGTCTGAATCTCGTCGAAGACGAGTGCGGCCCCGGCGTCCTCTGTGAGGTCGCGTGCCGCCCGGAGGTAGCTCGCCGTCGCGGGATTGACCCCGCCCTCGCCCTGGATTGGTTCGAGGACGACGGCGGCGGTCTCCTCGTCTACGACCTCGGCCAGTTCGTCTTCGTCGCCGTAGGTGACGAACTCCACATCCTCCACGAGCGGTTCGTAGGGGGCGCGGAACTTCTGTTTCCACGTCATCGAGAGCGACCCCATGGTGCGTCCGTGGAACCCGCGTTTCGCGGCGACGATTTTCGAGTTCTCGGTCGCGCTCCGGGCGAACTTCAGCGCCGCCTCGTTCGCCTCGGTTCCGGAGTTACAGAGCCAGACGTTTTCGAGGCCGTCCGGCGCGACCGTCGCCAACTTCTCGTACAGTCCATCGCGGGCGCTGGTCGGGTACGACGCGTGGATGAACAGCAGTTCCGCGGCCTGTTCTCGTACCGCCGAGACGACCTCGGGGTGACAGTGGCCGACCGGTGTGACCGCGTAACTCGCGCCGAAATCGAGGTAGGCCGTGCCGTCGTCGGCGTACAGATACGCTCCCTCGCCGCGCTCTATCTGGATTGGCTTCTCGGAGTAGACGAATCCCGTCACGACGACACCCCCACGGAGCGTGGTGTGAACTGTGTCCCGTGACCGTTCCGTGCCGCTGTGATGGGGTCACGGATGTTCGCGTCGGCGACGACGACCGACTCCGCGCCGCTTTCGAGGGCTTCGGTCGCGGCCATGACCTTCTTCGTCATGAATCCCTCCGCGGCGTCCTTCGCGGTTGCCAACTCGTTGGGACTGCCGACCTGCTCGATGAGCGTCGCTTCGTCGTCCGGGTCTTCGAGGAGCCCCGGCACGTCGGTCAGGACGACGAGTTCACCGCCGAGTGCGCCAGCGATGGCGGCGGCGGCACGGTCGGCGTCGGCGTTGACGGGCGTTCCGTCGTCGGCCAGCATGGGAACCGTCACGACCGGCGTGTAGCCGTCGCCGAGGAGCGTTTCGAGGAGCGAGGCGTTCACCTCCTCAATCTTCCCGGAGTGGTCGCCGCGGCGAATCTTCTTCTTCCCGTCTTCTATCACCCTCACCGCCGATTTTCTGGGGCCGGTCAGGAGTGCGCCATCGACCCCCGAGAGGCCGACCGCACGCACGCCTTCCGCCTGCAGGTCGGCGGTCAGGTCGGTGTTGAGTTTGCCGGGCATGACCATCTCGAACACCTCCATGGCGCGCTCGTCGGTGAACCGCCCCATCACGCCGCTGGTCGATTCGACGTACTCGGGTTCCTCGCCCAGTGCTTCGAGCGTGTCGTCCACCGCGGTCGACCCGCCGTGGACGACCACCACGTCCTGACCGTTCGCGGTCAGGTGGGCGATGTCTCCGAGCGCACCTTCGGGGTCGACTGCGCGTGCGCCGCCGATTTTCACGACGACCGGGGCGGGTTCGTCTTCGACGGTGCCGCCGTCGGTGCGGAGTCGGCCGTCCGCGCTGGCGGTATCGCCGTTGTCGTTGTCGACGAGTTGGTCGTGTGCAGCGAGCAGTTCGTCGTGGGTGTAGCGTTCGTTCATGGTGTTCCCACGGGGTGTAACCCCTGAAACACCAGTCCGGTCGTCTCTTCGAATCCCAGCGCGACGTTTGCGGCGTGGACCGCCTGCCCCGCCGACCCCTTCATCAGGTTGTCGATGGCGCTAAAGACGACGATGCGCTTATTCTGGGGGTCGAGTTCGAAGCCGACTTCGGCGTGGTTCGTCCCGGCGACCGTCTTCGGTTCGGGGTAGCGGTAGACGCCACTCCCGCCCGCGACGAGGCGGACGAACGGTTCGTCCTCGTAGGCCCCCCGGTAGGCCTTCCAGAGGTCGCCCTTCGAGACGGGCGATTTGGGGAAGACGTGGCCCGTGGCGGATGCGCCGCGGACCATGTCCACGGCGTGGGCGGTGAAGGAGACGTTCGTGCCGAGAATAGCTTCGATTTCGGCCTCGTGGCGGTGGCCGGTCGGTGCGTAGGGACGGACGATTCCCGAGCGTTCGACGTGACTCGACGCCTTGCTCGGGGTCGCGCCGCCTTCGGAGGAGCCGACTTTCACGTCCACGACTATCTGCTCGTCACCGTCGAGGATTCCGGCGTCGAACAGGGGGGAGAGACCGAGGAGCGTCGCCGTGGCGTTACAGCCACCCGCCGCGATGAGGTCTGCGCCGGGCAGTTCGTCGCGGAACAGTTCCGGCAGGGCGTAGACGGCCTCGTCGAGGTATTCAGGACAGGTGTGGCCGTTGTACCACTCGTCGTACTCCGCTTCCGAATCGAGGCGGAAATCGGCGCTCAGGTCGACCACGCACTCGGCGGCGTCTGCGAACTCGTCGATGTGCTGCATCGACACGCCGTGTGGCGTCGCGGCGAACAGCACGTCCACCGATTCGAGGTCGACGGGGTCGGAAAACCGCAGGCCCGACCCGCGAAGGTTGGGGTGGACGGACCCGACCGTCTTGTTCTCGTACTCCCTGCTCGTCGCCTGGGCCACCTCGAAATTCGGGTGCCCGGCGAGCAGGCGAAGGAGTTCGCCGCCGGTGAATCCGCTCGCGCCGATGACGGTAGCCGAGAGCGTTTCGGCTGTCGTGTCGGTCTGCTCGTCGGTCGCGGCGGCCATCAGGCCATCACCTCCCGCGGAACTTTCGTTTCGAGCCAGTCCACGACTTTGGCGGGAACGTCCACGTCGACCGCCTCGTTCAGGGCTTTGAACTCGACGGTGTGGTTGACCTCGTGGACGGTGTAGCCCGACTCGGTCTCCATCAGGTCCACGCCGAGCAGACCGCCACCGACCGCGTCACTGGCCTGTTCGACCAGCTTCTCGGCTTCGTCGTCGAGTTTGAACGCGGTGGTCTCGGCTCCTTTCGCGGCGTTCGTCAGCCAGTGGTCGGAGTGGCGAGCCATCCCGGCGACCGGCGTTCCGTCCAGCGCCAGCACGCGGATGTCACGCTCCGGCTTCGCGACGAACTCCTGGACGTAGAACACCTTGTGCTCGTAGTGGCCGAGCGTGGCTTTGTGCTCCAGGATGGCTTCCGCCGCACTGCGCGAGTCGATTTTCGCCATGAGACGGCCCCACGACCCGACGACGGGTTTGAGCACGCAGGGGTAGCCGAAGGACTCTATCGCTTCGAGGGCACTGTCGGTGGTGAACGCCACCTTGGTCGCGGGCGTGGGGACGCCCGCGCCCGCGAGCGTGAGGCTCGTTTTCACCTTGTCCGCGCACACGTCGGCGGTCTCGGGGCTGTTGACGACGGGCACCCCGTACGCCTCGAAGAACTGCGTGGCGTACAGGCTCCGACTCGTCGCCAGACAGCGGTCGAGCACGAGGTCGAGGTCCGCGAAGGTGTCCGGCACCGCCGACAGGTCGAACGTCTGTTTGCGTACGTCGATTTTGGTCACTTCGTGCCCGCGGTCGCGTAGCTCGACGAGCAGGAGCTTCTCGTCTTTCCGGATTCGGGAGTAGAGCAATCCAACCTTCACGCGAACCCCTCCTGATGGGTCGTGTGTGTCGACTGGACCGAAGAGTCTATGACGTGCAATTTACTCCCCCCAGTCCTCTTCGAGCTCCGGCGCTCGGTCGAGGACTGGCGGGTTTACGTCGATGACTTCCAGTTCGACACCGCAGGTGGAACAATCGATTATCTCTCCCGTTTCCAGATCGTCGTGCAGGGTCACGTCGGCCCCGCACTCAACGCATTCTACCATCGTACTCTCCTGTATCGCTCCATCGGACTTAAATCCATCGTATTCAATTATGAAAAAATTACTCAGACCGTCGTCTACGTGCGTCAGAAGGCAGATACCGCGATTCGAAGTTCGGTAATCAAGTAGTGCCCCCACGAGGGGGTCGCGGTCGTTTAGGCATAGCCGTTCACCTCCGTCTGAAACAGTTCGTCTGCACTGTCGAGCGACTCGCTCAGTTCGGCGACCGACTCCTCGTCGACGACGAGCGTCGCCTCCGCCTCGCTCAACTGTTCGTCCATCGCGTCGGGGGCAGGGCCACCGCGCGAATCGCGCATGACGACGCTCGTCTCCGGGTCAAGGGCCGATTCGATTTCCTCGCGGGCGACGAACTCGGCGAGCGGTTCGCCGAGCACCTCCTTCGCGGCCGAGTCGAGCGCGACGTAGTCCGCTTCGCCGGCTTTCGCGACTAACTCGTGAGCGGTGCGGAACGGCACGCCACCCATCGCCAGCAGGTCGGCGACGCCCGTCGCGGTCGAAAAGCCCTCTGCGGACGCTTCGGCGAGTGTCTCTTCGTCCCACGTGGCGGTTGCCACCGCCCCCGCCGTGGCCTCGACACCATCGGTCACGGCGTCGATGGCGTCCCACGCGTGGGGGGTCGCACGCTGGAGGTCGCGATTGTACGCGCGCGGGAGGCCCTTCAACGTCGAGAGGAGGCCCGACAGTCCGGCGTGGGCGTCGCCCGCGACGCCGCGAACCAGTTCGAGGGTGTCAGGGTTCTTCTTCTGGGGCATGATGGACGACGTAGAGGCGTAGTCGTCCGAGAGTTCCACGAAGCCCCGATTCGAGTAGACCACGAGGTCTTCGGCCAGTCCTGAGACGGTCGTGGCGAGGTTCGCCAGCGCGGCGACCGTCTCCACGAGGAAATCACGGGTCGAGACGGCGTCCATCGAATTCATCAGCACGTCGTCGAACCCGAGCAGTTCCGCGACGCGCTCGCGGTCGACATCGAAGGGGGTCCCCGCGAACGCCGCCGCGCCGAGGGGGCACTGGTTCACGCGTTCGTAGGCGTCCAGCAGGCGGGCCGTATCGCGTGCGACCGCCTGTTCGTAGGACAGAAGCAGGTGTCCGACCGTCGTCGGCTGGGCTGGCTGGAGGTGGGTGTATCCCGGCATCACCGTCTCAGCGTTCGCTTCCGCGGTATCGAGCAGCGCCGTCCGGAGCGCGAGCGTCGCGTCGAGCGTGGCGAGGACATCCTCGCGGAGACGATACCGGATGCAGGTCGCTACCTCGTCGTTTCTGCTGCGGGCGGTGTGCATCTTCCCGCCGTCGGGGCCGACCGTCTCGACCACCGCAGTCTCGATGGCGGCGTGAACGTCCTCGCCGTCGGGGAGCGATTCGTGCCCGTCGACTTCGACCACGTTCAGCGCGGTGAGTATCTCGCCGGCCGTCTCGTCGTCGACGATACCCTGTTCTGCGAGCATCACGACGTGCGCGCGGTCGACCGCGAGGTCGGCCGCGAAGATGCGTTCGTCCGCCGCGAGCGACGAGAGAAACCCGCGGGCGGGGCCGCCGCTGAAGCGGTCACCGCGAACGACGTCTCCTTTCGTCGCGTTCCCGTCAGTCATCGCTGGCGAGGCGTGCCTGGAAGCCGTGGTATTTCGCCACGCCGGTCGCGTCCGCCTGTTCGATGTCGCCGACCGTCTCGGTGTTGAACGAGGCGGCCTCCTCCGAGTAGACGGCGTGGTCGCTCTCGCGGCCGACCGGGCGGGCCTGTCCACCTTCGAACTTGACCGTCACGGTGCCCGTGACCTTCTCCTGGGTCGTGTCGACGAAGCTATCGAGCGCGTCCACGAGGGGGGACGCGAGCAGCCCTTCGTAGGCTTTCTCCGACCACTGCTGGTCGATCTGCGTCTTGAACGAACGCTCTTCTTTCGTCAGCACCAGTCCTTCGAGCGCCTGGTGGGCGTTGAGAAGGGTCGTCGCCGCCGGGTGCTCGTAGTTCTCGCGCACCTTTAGCCCGAGCATGCGGTCTTCCATGAGGTCGCTGCGCCCGACGCCGTGCTTTCCTGCGAGGTCGTTCAGGTACTCGATGAGTCCGACCGCGTCGTAGGATTCGCCGTCGACGGCGACCGGTTTTCCGGCCTCGAATTCGATTTCAATGAGTTTGGTCTCCGCGCCCGGCGCGGTCGTCCACTCGTAGATGTCTTCCGGCGGGACGTAGCCAGGGTCTTCCAGGTTGCCGCCCTCGACAGAGCGACTCCAGAGGTTCGTGTCGATGCTCCAGACGCCTTCGTTACCGCCCTCGACGGGCAGTTCGTGGTCCGCGGCGTACTCCATCTCCCACTCGCGGGTCAGGCCGAGTTCGCGCACCGGGGCAACGACGTCAAGATCGGAGGCGCGCCAGACCGCCTCGAAGCGTAGTTGGTCGTTGCCCTTCCCGGTACAGCCGTGCGCGAGTGCGTCGCAGTCGTTTTTCTTCGCCACGTCGAGGATGGCTTCGGCGATGACCGGGCGGGCGAGCGCGGTGCCGAGGGGGTAGCCCTGATACGACGCGTTGGCTTTTACCGCGTCGAGACACTGGTCGGCGAACGCGTCCTTGGCGTCCACCACGTAGTGTTCGAGATTCAGCGCTTCCGCCGTCTCTTTGGCTTCCGCGAACTCCTCTTCCGGTTGGCCGACGTCCACCGTGACGCCGATGACTTCGTCGTAGTCGTACTCCTCTTCGAGGAGCGGGACGCATACTGTCGTGTCGAGACCGCCCGAGAAGGCGAGTGCAACCGTTTTCATGTACACGTTCTCAGTAGCTCTATCCACTTAAATTCTTCTAATATATATGGGAAATAAATGTGGAGAGTAGACTACAGGCCAGTTAGTAACGTTTGAGGTCGCGTTGAACGAACAGGGTGTCGGCGTGGAATTGGGATTAGTGGGGCTAGAAAGGCCCCGGTCGTCGTCGCGGGCAGAAGGAGACGGACTCGTCGCTCACCGTGGGAGCGACACCGGTGGCGCGAGTCCTCGACATTAGCGAATCATTCCGGCGTGAGGAATATAAAGCCTTTCGGCGCGGCAAGGGTTGCCAGCGATTCGTTCGTGGTCGGGTAGAATTTATTACGCTCTTCAGAAGCAGATTGTTGGTCGGGGATAGCTGCCGCTAGAAATCGTAGTGGGCAAGGGTGACTCGTTCGCGTCACCCGACGAACGATGTTCCCAATCAAAACGTTCGTCTCGGAGCGTCGGGCCGCGAACCTGCTAGCACAGGTTCGCTGGCGTGACGGCGTCTATTGCCCACGCTGCCGTGTCGAATTCGTGATTCGGCACGGCAGCTATCGAGTGTTTCAGCGGTATCTGTGTAAGGATTGCGACCGCACGTTTAACGATCAGACGGGCACTGTCTTTGAACCATCCGTGTTCGGTTAAGCACTGGACTACCTCGTGAAGGCTTCAATCACTCGTTCGTTGAGTAAGAGGCGTGATTTCTCTGGTTGGCGGGCGTCATGAAACATCAACTCCAACAGGTTCGGCGGTGGATGCCCGAACGACTGGGCAAGGTCTTCGCCCAGCGTTCTCGGGGAAACACCGTCTCTGGGAATAACTCTTGAAACACGCCGAGTAAGGCTCTGCTGACGCTGACGGTCAGCAGAGCCGCCACCACTAACAGCTGGACGATTGCTGGATCACTCGTCTGGAACTTCTCCAGCCCATACAGCGACTTCAGTTCCCGGAACAGCAACTCCACTTCCCACCGCAACCCGTACAGGGCCGCGACCTGCCTCGGAGTAAACGCGTCGGGGAGATTTGTGACGTACAGATGGTAGTCGTCGGTGTCCTCGTTGCGGACACCGACGACGCGAAACTCCATCGTATCGGTTGACTGCGTCCCAGCGTATGGCCGCCGCTTGAACGAGACCTCCACGGTCACATCGATGATCTCCCGTGTGAGGTCTCCCAGAACGTCCTGAAGGCGACGTCCTGGCAAGGAAATGGCGCGCCCGCGCCATTTCCGTCGCTTCCCGACGATCAACGGATTCGCGTTCGACTTCAGCCGCGTCAGAAAGAAGCCGCCGTTTTCCTCGATCAACGCGAAGCGGCGGAAACTGTAGAATCCGAGATCGAACAGCAACAACCGACCTCGCAGCCAGCTCCCCGTGCGGAGCTGGCTGCTCTCGTGGGTACATTCGTCGGTGAGCTGGAACTGCTCGATCGTCTGTGTCGTCGCGTTATGCACGAGGTGAAGCTTCGCGCCAGACTGATCCGAGTGAGTCGCCGGAAACTCGCTGAGGAGCCGATGCAACCGGAAGACGGTTGCATCGACGATCAGCACCTCACGAAACACCTCGAACTGGGAAGCGATCGTGTGAGGGACCGCGACCTCCTCGAGAGCGTGCTCGAGGAGGTCGCTCAACAGTGTCGCAAGTGCTGGTGTGAACCGGTCGTAGAAGCTGGAGCGAGCAACAGTCTGGTTGGTCGCTGCGGAGTAGGCTCGTTGAAACCCGGCGATAGTGCGGGCTTCGCCGTCGACGGCGAAGCCCACGATGAGCGTCCAGACGAGCATCGTGATGTCGATTGTCCGGTGGCGTTGGACGACATCGCGCTCGCGCGCGATGTCTTCGATAAGCGCTGCTGGAAAGAGGGAAGTCAGCCGCCGTCGAATGAGGTCTGGGGAGAGTTCCGTTAGCACAACCTCTCCCCACACGGTCTACAACGATAACTTCGTCAACAGAGCGCAGTCTCTCGATTTCTCGGCTTAACCGAACACGGATGGTCGTGGGAGGATGGCAGTGGTTTGCGTGTGCTTTGCTCTCCTCGTCGGAACGGATCCAAGCAATATTCAATCGGTCACAAATTAGATAGAGAACAATACATTTTACCCGTCTTCTATATTATTTCTGAGATTCGACAATTTTTTGCTGATGCGCTACAGCCAAGCAATTAGCCACATGCCCTCATCCCGAATGACGGAGGGAAGAATACTGTGTATGGTAGTGCTGTGCACGCTTCTCGCCAGCTCGTTCGCTACCGCTCAGGTACCGCACGCATCACAGTCGGATGATATCGAGATCGAATACCAATCGTGCAAATCCGTAGCAGTGAGCGGCGAGCGTTATGTTAGAGTCATCTTGTATTTCCAGTCGGGTTCCCAGTCGTTTTATGGCCCGTATGACGGTCGCAACGTCTTTCACGGGGAGGGGCAGTACGCAGGGGAAGATATCCTCAGTGTGAGGGTCGATACATTTGACTCGACCGTTTCCAAAGACAATCCGCTCCCGTGTGACTCAGGTTCAACGACGAGCACGACAACGCCACCACCGACTCGCACAACTTCACCACCAACGAGCACGACTACATCACTGACCACGACAACCCCCACGACAACGATCACGACATCCACGACGACTCCAGCAACTACGCTGCAGAGTTCTACGACGCAGACCACTGCGTCTCGCGAACCGTCCACGTCATCCACGACATCGGTTTCGACGAGTGATGGAGAAGAAACCACCGCGCCGGTAGCTTCTTCGACTTCCCGACCGACGACAGAGGAGAACAACAGTACAGGAAACGGCTCACAATCTCAGGGCGACATGGGAAAATCCCAAAACGGGACGGATAGTTTCCCATCACTGCTACTTGCTTTGCTTGCTGTCGGAGGCCTCATTGGCCTGGGTACTGTTGCAGGCTGGAAGTATCGTGATACAATTCACTCGGCCGTAATCAAAACAAACGAGCAATTCGATAGCTCGACAGGAAGGGATATCTTTGATTTCGTCACGCGAAATCCGGGGACGAATATGGCATCCATCGTGGAGAATCTGGCGGTCAGTCAATCGACAGTGGAGCACCATCTTCGCGATCTCACCGCAGACGGGTATCTCGATACGCAATCGGTTCAGGGATCGAGTCGATACTTCGTGGCAGGGAGCGATGGTCGATACGATGGCTCGGTCGTTGCCGCGTTCCGGAACGAGGCGTTGCGTGAGCTCATCAATACGCTTCATCAACACGGCCCACTGTCTGAAGCGAAATTGAGTGAGATCACCGAGACAGACCAGTCGACAATTTTGCGTCAGTTAGACGTTCTTGAAGAGAGCGGCATCATTGATCGGGTTCGTGATGGGAATCGGATGAAATATGAACTTATAATTGACTTACCATCAAACAACTAATTTGAACTGTTGTTCGTCCCAGTCGTACTCGGTGAGGAACTTGTTGAGGGCGCGTTTGCTGTTGGCTGGAAGAACTTCGCGTGCGATGCCCGCCACGGTCTTGTTGCTGGCTGCAACAAGACCTGTGGCGTAGGTTTTGGCGTGATGTCGTCGCTCTGGTGAGAGCGACTCGAACTCGTCGAACACGTGCATGCACGACAAGAAATCCGTAATCGGCATCATCCGTCCTTGCCACCGACGATGTCACGCTCCTACTTCAAGGTGCAAAGCTGACTGAAATAGTTAAACTCTCGTCCCCATTATCAGTAGCTAATTCAAACTCTTTAAATTCAATGACCTCAGGATCACCATTATATGTACTATCCATGTTAAGTTGGGTTATTGGCCCCAGTTGTTTTCCTTCTCTTCCGCTCTGGGCGTTGAACCAACGCTCCTTTTCAAATCCATGTCGTATAAATTTGTTTTCTCTGCTTTTCATCTTCAACTATATAACCGATGTGTATATTTTTGACTTCCATGAACGAACTAAGCGTATACAGAATGAAATTATTCTGATTATACTATTTTGACGTTATTTCAAACTTTTTGAAAATGACACCACTCAATCGAGAGCGTGCGACTTCTTTGTTTGAGAGTGCTACCTCTACCAAACAGCGATCATCCGTACCAACGAATGACTACTATTCCATCCGAATTCAGGCCACCCGACGTGCTTCTGGTTTTTTCGTACGAATCTCCTGCTTCGCGTGCTGGTAGAACTCGATCTGAACCTGTTCGAGAAGGGTTTCTCGAGGGTATTCATCGAGTATTGATTCGTCAATGCCACCATCGAATTTCTTACTGATGCCTACTATCGCTAGTTGTCCACTCTCTCGATAACTGCATCGGCAAAAGCTGCGCCTCACACGGTAAAGACCGCGAAATGAGACGAAGACTGTCTTGGATGCTGTGATGGGGCGTGAATATGTTGAA